>CBIGQT010000144.1:0-7046 GCA_966191655.1 uncultured Ginsengibacter sp. | reverse complement strand
GTGTATATATTATTAATCTTATTTTTATGAAAATTAATGTTTTTATTTAATTTATATTCTGATACTTTTATAGAATTTGCGCATCCTGTTAAGTTAGCTGATTATTATAATTTTGATAATAAATATGTAATCACCAACATTGATTTTGTAAAGCAACAAATGAACTATGCACCTAACGAGTATAGCGCACTCGAAATTTCTTTAATAAATCCTGCCCAAACCAGTAAATTCACCGAAGACATTCAAAAAATGCTGGGAAGCAAATATAAAGTGCTTACCAAATTTCAACAAAATGCCAGCTTATATAATTCAATGCGTTTGGAAAAATGGATTATTTATGCAGTGCTCACACTTATATTAATTATCGCCGCTTTCAATATGATAGGAGCTTTAACGATGCTTGTTTTGGAAAAAAGGAAAGATATAAGTGTGTTGCAATCACTTGGCGCCGATAAATATTTAATCAAAAAAATATTTCTAAGCGAAGGCCTTTTGCTTGCCATTACCGGTTCAGGAACCGGTATTATACTTGCATTGATAATTTGTTTTCTACAGATAAAATTCAAAATAATAAAACTCGTTGGCAATTCTTTTTTAATCGATTACTTCCCGGTTAAACTGGTACTAACCGATTTTATTTTAGTTGTATTAACGGCACTTATTATTGCATTTTGGGCTTCCTGGTTTCCTGCAAAAAAAGCTTCAGAACAATTGTTTAATTTGAAAGCATAAAGAAATATGCGATATACAATGTCTGATGTATGATTTAAAAAAATTTAGATTAAATTTTAATTCCCCAAATAATTTCAAAAGATTTCCCATTCTTGCACATCGTACGTCTCACATCGCACTTCACACATTATTAATAATCTCCCAAAGTCTCCGGCAACTCTTCCATTGCTTTTTTAAACTGATCCGCATTGGGTGCAGTTCCATGCCATTCATGATTGTTTTCCATAAAGTCAACACCTTTGCCCATTACGGTATGCATAATAATTGCAATTGGCTTTCCTTTGCCAACAAATGTTTTTGCTTTTTGCAAAGTAGCAATTACTTCTTCCATATTATTTCCATCCATTTCTAAAACTTCCCAATTAAATGCAAGGAATTTATCTTTAAGACTTGATAAGCCCATGACATCTTCTGTTGTACCATCAATTTGCTGGTGATTTCTATCGACGGTTGATATCAGGTTATCTACTTTATGCATAGCGGCGTACATAATTGCTTCCCAGTTTTGTCCTTCATCTAACTCACCATCGCCATGTAAAGAGTAAACTATGTGTTGATCTTTATTTAGTTTTTTTGAAGTTGCCGCTCCTATTGCCACACTCATTCCCTGGCCCAAAGAACCTGATGCGACACGTATACCCGGCAAATGTTCTGCAGTTGCGGGATGTCCCTGTACACGCGAACCAATTTTGCGATAAGTATCTAATTCTTTTAGAGGGAAATAACCTGCGTGGGCCAAGGTGCTATACCACACCGGTGATATATGACCGTTTGAAAGAAAAAATATATCCTCATCTTTCCCATTCATATCGAAACCTTCTTTACGATCCATTATCTTAAAATATAATGCTGTGAAAAAATCAGCACACCCAAGTGAGCCTCCGGGATGGCCACTCTGAGCATTGTAAACCATACGCACAATGTCTCTTCTCACTTGTGCTGCTATATCTTTCAGTTCCTTAATTTCCATTTTTTTTAATTTATAATTTTATGCGAACGTACATCAAATTTTATAGGCAACAAAGCTTAGTATTTATTTGGTAGATGAATAATTAAACTTTTGTTTTTGCAGGTTCTTATTTCAATAAAGAACTGATAGCGGGATATTCTGTTCAGAAGCTTTTTTACAAAATCCTTTGATTTACCAGAATCATGTCTAATTTTGCAGTTCCAACTCTTAGGAATTACTCCCACAAGATTACTACTCCACCTCTGCTACAATATCTTCAGAAATTCAAATGCTTATTATTATATGCATTTATGATGGTTGATTATACCATACCAATCCTCCTTTACAATTTATTTTTTGTTTGATAACCAACAGATTTATTTTTTGAAACAGAAAAGTTCTGTCATGAAATTTTTTGCGCATATGTCTTTTAAAAAAACTTTTGTGAGGTTTCTATTAATGGAGTTTTATATCATATCAGCTTGTTCCGTTGTTAATGCGCAGGCCAGGAACTACAATCTTGTATATTCTGACAATATAAAAGGTAGTACTGCAATATTTGGAAATACACTTCTGCAGGTAATTAATAAAGACACCATTAATACTATAAAAATGAATGATAATAATATTAACGGAAACAGTGTCTATGGCAACGATAATGAAAACATGCAAAATATAGATATTGATGGCAATACCGGAAATGGAAGTGAAACTATTAATTCTTCTGCTGCTGATTTGATTCTTCCAGCGGGAAATAATATAATTAAGCTCGCACGCTTGTATTGGGGAGGCCGTATCCGAAATTCAGATTTTGATTTAACCGCATATCCAAATCAAACAATTAAAATAAGAAAAGATACTTTAGGGCCTTACTCAAATGTTACAGCATTAGCAATTGATAAAATCACTATCGTTTCTGGCTACTCGCAATACCAGGCATATGCTGATATTACGGATTTAGTAAAAAACAATGGCGCAGGAACTTATGAGGTGGGAAATACGGCTCTTAATACAGGAGCAATTGACAACGGAGGTAATAACGGCGGATGGTGTATCGTAGTCGTGTACGAGAACGATTCAGCAAATTATAATAGCGTAAGAATATATGATGGATTTGAGCAGGTTTACAATAATGGAAATCCGCAGGCAACTTCGGTTACATTAACTGGCTTAAATGTACCGTCCGGAGAGTTGGAAACGGGCGATGCAAAAATGAGTGTGCTTGCATGGGAAGGCGATGCAAATTTAAAAGGAGATTATTTGAAAATTAATGGCAACTTGTTTTCAAACACAACCAATCCGCCTGATAATTTATGGAATGGGACAATCACTGATAATGGAATGCATATAGCTACAAAAAGTCCAAACTATACCAATCAAATGGGATTGGACATTGACCAGTTTGACGTAGGCATAGGATATGGTATTGCTCCAAATGCAAGTTCACTATCATTGGAATTCGGAACAACTTCCGATAAATATTTTCCAGGCCTTTTTGCTTTCACTATTAAAATGAAAGACCCAACTATTAGTCTTGATGAAACAGTAAGCGATGCTAATAACAATCATCTGACCGAAGCAAATGAAATACTAACGTACACGCTTAAGGGAAAAAATGGCGGCCCGGGCAATGCCAATTCAATTATAATAACCGATACGTTGCCATCTGCTGTTACCTATCTTCCTAATTCTTTAAAGATCGTTAGCAGTGCGGGAGTTACACCAGGACCTCAAACTGATATATCCGCAGATGATATGGCTGAATACATTACAAACGGAGCCGTTAAAACAGTAAAATTCAGAATAGGAACCGGGGCTACAGGAACAGATGGCGGCACGTTAGCCGCCAATGAAACTTACGAAGTTCAATTTAAAGTAAGTGTAAATAACCCGGGAGAAGGAAAGCTTCTTCCTCCAATCACGAACGTTGCCAGGATAAAAGCCCAATCGGATGCTAACGTGGATTTTGTTGATGATGGAACGGCAATAATAAATCCTGATAACGGACCTGAAAATGGACTTTTGCCGGTAAATATGGTTTCCTTTACAGCCTCACTTTTATCGGATAAAAAAGTAAAACTCAACTGGAGCACTTCAATGGAAATCAATTGCAGCAGCTATAAAATTGAAAGAAGTATTGACGGAAATATTTTTAATGAGGTGGCCGATGTTGCCGGAAATGGCACTACTTCATTATTTCATTCTTATTTATTTACAGATGATGTTTCCTTCGCTACGGGTTCTATAGTTTATTACAGAATAGAACAATTAGACATTGATGGTAAAAGTTCTTATTCAAAAGTTTTGCCGGTAAAATTAAAAAATGAAAACACCCAAATAATCATTTCACCAAATCCATTTTCTAATTATTTAAATATAAATATGGAATGGACTAAAAATGAAATGATTGTTATAAGGATAATTGATGTGCAAGGAAACAAAGTAATTTCTAAAAATATACAAATGAGTAAAGGCCTTAATTATATTTCAATGAACAATCTATCTCATCTGCCTGCGGGAAATTATTTTATCCAATTTATTTCGGCAGCAGAAATTACTACGCAAAAAATCACAAAACAATAATTAGTACCCGAATAAAGTAGCCGTTCGTAAAGACGGCTATTTTTTTAGATAAACATCCGTTTATAAAGACATATAACTTTGAAGCGCCTTTACATAATTTTCAAAGGCCGTGATACCTGCAGCGTTTATCTTACAAATTGTTTGAGGATAATTATTATTAAACTGTTTTATAATTTCAATATATCCGGCATCTTTTAGCTTATTAATTTGCACACTCAAATTACCGGCTGTTGCATTTGTCTTCTCTTTTAAAAAAGTAAACTCCGCCTCCTTTACACTTATAAGAAGCGACATAACGGCAAGGCGTAGTTGTGAGTGCAATATCGGATCAAGTTCTTTAAACTCCATTGTTAGGTTTTGCAATGTTCTTATAAAAACGGGCTCTTAAAATAAAACCGGGAATAATCCAGGCGATTCCTGCACTTGCTGCTACAAGCAAATAAGTAAAATCAGTTTGATAGAATAATGCGATAATGCAAAATATCCAACAGGAAATTCCGCCAATAGTGAAGGCTGAAAATTTATTGATTAAACCGGTTATAAAAGTGGGTATACCAAACAATAATAAAAGCAAGGGGAGAACAATATATCCGATATTGGCAAAGCCACCGGCAATGGTTAATATTAAAACGCTTATTCCAAATGAGATCCATACATATTGGCACATTTCATTTTTGAAAGTAACGGTCTGTTTGTATTTTTTTTCTCTCCTGTCGAAGTAAAACTGTAAAACAAAAGTTATGAACATGAGATAGAAAGGATTGAAGGGAATATTAACCCAATCTGTATCTTCTTTTAAATAAACTAATACAAAACAAATAAAATTGGTAAACCCCCATAACAAGGCGCCAAGGCCACTTTCGTAATAATTATTTTTTGCCTGGCTTATCATTTTTGTAATTAACTGAAGGCTCTCCTTTTCTGATAATGGTTTTTCTTCCATATTAATTTTCTTTTTTAAATTTTTGTTTTAAAAGATACCCGGGAATAATCCATGCGGCAATAACGGCACCCGCAATAAGCAGGAGATGAAATTCAGCATTAATAAACGGAGATGCAATAGCAAGAATCCAGCAACCAACAGCACCAAGTATTAAAGGTTTGAATTTTAGGATAATGCCTGACAAAAAAATTGGCATCCCATACAGAACAATCACTACAGGGTTTATGACTTCGTATTTTTTAAACAGGAGTAAAATGAAAACAAGAAGCATTTCACAAATTCCAAATACAATCCACACATAGCGATTTATGTCCTCAGTGTAAGTTGCATGCGTCCGCATTTTTCTTTTCTTCCGTAAAAAAAATATTTGATATACGAGCACCAGCCAGGTGATATACCATATATAATAGGCATTTTGAATGTTAAAAAAGTAAGCCGCACTAAACTGTACTGTACAGCATATCAAAACAACCCAACCCCAAAGAAGATATAAAAATCCTGACTCGTGAAAACGGCTTTTAGCCTTATTGATCATGGACGTGATCAACTCCATGCTCTCTTTTTCGGTCATTAATTTTTCTTCATTCATCTAGTAATTATTTGTATTGAGAAAGAAAATATTGTACAGCGCTTTTTCCCCAGTTTGGTGAAAGCTCGGTTTCTGGCTTAAATGCATCAAATAATGCAGATGCTTTATCGAGCATTGGCTTTGCTGCGTCTTTACCACCGCCATAAGCTTCGGGAGTGTAAAATGTATTTTCTGCTTGCAACAATACGGGTCTTGGATTGGTAGAATCAAGGTCTTCTGACTTTTTTATAAAATCAGCTATTTGTGGGCCATACGTCATATACCTGCTTTGCGGGTCTACCGTCATGTGTACCGTTGCTATCATAGCTTTTATAACATTTGTTTCTGAATTTTCTTTACCCAGAATTCCTTCAGCTTTATCAATTGATTCTTTTGCTTTATCAGCAATTGCATCTTTTTTAGAATTGTCCTGTTCAACCATGCCTTGTATAATTGTGCAATAAGATGCATAATAATAGGGAAGCCATTGTGTTTTTTCTGCGTCTCCAATACGTTCGAAGTTATTGGCTAATTCAGTTCCATTCCCCTTTCCTACCACTGAATCTAATTGTGATATGTTGGCTTTCATTGCTGACATATATTTATCACTTTGGGCAAATGATGCGCTGGCAAATAAAATGATTGCAGCAAATAATGATAGTTTTTTCATTTTGTTGTTTAGTTTTTGTTTGAATAATTATTGATTGTTTTTAAGATTTTGATATTCTATTTCGGATAAATTATTTTTCCCTTATGTATTTCAAAATAGTTATATAAAACACCGATTCCCCAGAAAAGCGTTGGCCAAAGCGGCCACGGAAAACTTTCTGTTTTAGCATTATTGTTTGACAAATTGATATACCAAATTGTCCATAAAACTCCATTTACAATAATATATATGAACAGATAAAATTTGAAAGCTGTTTTTTTCTTCTCCGTTTTCCACAAACCCGGCGACTTGATGCTGTTGTCATTTGTTTCCATGATTTTAAATTTTATAAATGATTATTTATTTCATCCTGAGACCTGTCTATACCAAAGCTTATAAAACATCCTAAATACAAAAATCTTTTTGCGGGTGGCGTAACAGCAACTTTATTTTGATTATTTGTTGAATAATTATAAGTATATACTTTATTAAATCCTAAAACATTGGTAAGGGATAAAACAAAGACCGTAAAGCTTTTTGCATTTGTCTTACCAATAGATGGCAAATAATTTACACTAAGACTTAGCTCATTGTAATTTTTTGTATGTCCCTGATCATAAAT
>CBIGQT010000143.1:0-7080 GCA_966191655.1 uncultured Ginsengibacter sp. | reverse complement strand
CGATAATTCTTTCAACAAAAAAACTCCGTTGCAGGTATCTTCAATTTCATTACAACGCTTTTTAACCATACTCAAGACACTGCTTTGCTGATCTAAAGGAATTAATTCTTTTACTGTATTAAGATGACGTTGCTCAATTGAATGTAATTTTTCTTTATAAGAAATATCGCCGACAGATGCAAGTGTCGCCGCTTCCAGCAAAGCATCAGTAATGTCGCCGAGCGCCGAAAGAATAACAATAATCCGATAGCTATCGGATTTATTATTCTCTTTTAATTTTTCCTGAACAATGGAAACTACATTGCTTATATTTTTTGCATTTGCAACTGAAGTACCGCCGAATTTTAAAATTTGCATGTGTGAATTAAGAATTATGAATTAAGAAGTGAAAATTAAGGATTATAAATTTTGAAACAGCTAAATGCCCATGGACTGTATGGAAATGTTTAACCCTTGCGGGTTGTAATAGTGGAAATAGAAGTGGATATCACTGCTGCTGGAATAAACGGGTTGATATGATTGTTACTATTTACCACGATGGAGGCCGAAATTACATTAATTGATTGTAAAGAGAAAATTTAAACAAAATTTTGAAGTATTTTCATACTTCATTACGATTGCTGCATTTTTAACCGGCCTGCCGGATGGCAGGTTTATAATTTTAACTTTTTATGGATAATCAGGCTTCACGCGGATTGCAGCATTTTAAGGATTACGTTGGCATTAAATTTCAACTGTACAACAGTTTATTTACATCTTTGCCCTTTCATCGCATTGAGAAAACAGGAATTCTTTTATCGCTTTTTGTAAACATTTGCGAAGAAGGCTTCAAAAAAAAATTAAGCCCTTCGGAAATTATCAAAGAATTTTTCAAGAAACATACTTCATTTACTTCACAGGCAGACCAGATTGATCTTCTTTTTCGCTTTACTCAATTTGTTGAAAGGCAGGTTGTATTATTTGATGCTTTGGAAGATGCCGCTTTCGTGCATGTGCATGACTTAGGTGGCGCGGGCACGCTCAAGCAATTAGAGCTGGAAGTAATTCAAAAAAATAAGGAAACTGAACTTGCAAAAAAGCTGGAAGATTTTTCTATTGAGCTCGTGCTTACGGCACATCCTACACAATTTTATCCAGGCGCCGTTTTGGGAATTATTAATGATCTTTCGAAATCTTTATCGGAAAATAATGCAGCCCAGATAAATATGTATTTGCAGCAATTGGGCAAAACACCTTTCTTTAAAAAAGAAAAACCTACGCCATACGATGAAGCAATGAGCCTTATCTGGTATCTTGAAAATGTTTTCTTTGCTGCCGCAGGCAGAATAGTTTCTTTTTTAAAAAACCAATTCCCCGATGCGGTTCACGAAAATAATCCCATCATTAAAATGGGCTTTTGGCCAGGTGGCGACAGGGACGGCAATCCTTTCGTAAATACAGAAACAACTTTAAGAGTTGCTGACGCCTTAAGAGGCGGCATCATAAAATGCTACTACCTCGAAATAAGGAAACTCAGGCGGCGACTTACTTTTAAAGGAGTGGATGTTTTGCTGGCAGAACTGGAAAAACAATTATACAATAATATTTTTATACCGGGCAACCGCACCAGTTTAACCAGCAAAGAAATTATTGATGTATTGAACACGATAAAAGAGAAAATTATTTATTATCATAATGGGTTATTCCTTCATCTTGTGGATAGCCTTCTGAATAAGATACATGTTTTCGGATTACACTTTGCGTCTATCGATATCCGTCAGGATAGTTCTATTCATAAAAAAGTTTTCCAGGTATTAGCTTCTTCAGGAAGTATTTTGCCTGCGGATTATTCAAAACTTAACGAAGAAAAAAAGATTCAGTTTCTTACCAACAATAATGAAATACTTTCCGAAAAAGATCCGATAGCTATCGGGTACAAAGACCCGGTAATTAATGATACCATTGAAAGTATAAAAGCAATTAAATTAATCCAGGAATATAACGGAGAAGAGGGTTGCAACCGTTATATCATCAGCCATAGCAGCAGCGCTTTGAATGTGCTGGAGGTATATGGCCTGTTCATTTTATGCGGATGGGAAAAAGAAAAATTGAATGTGGATATTGTTCCGCTAATTGAAACAATCGATGACTTGCGAAATGCATCAAAAATTGTAAAAGATTTATATGACAATGATGTATACCGGGAACATTTAAGGCGAAGAAATAATACACAAACCATTATGCTTGGTTTTAGTGATGGCACAAAAGATGGAGGTTATTTAATGGGCAACTGGAGCATTTATAAAACCAAAGAAGATATTACGACTGTTTCAAAAGAATATGATGTAAACGTCGTTTTCTTCGATGGACGTGGCGGCCCTCCGGCAAGAGGTGGTGGCAAAACGCATAAATTTTATGCCTCGATGGGAAAAAATATTGCCAGTAAAGAAATACAACTAACCATACAGGGACAGACCGTTAGTTCCAACTTCGGTACTATTGATGCGGCACAATATAATATTGAGCAATTGATACATGCAGGTATTTCAAACGATCTTTTTTCAAATAAGCATATTACGTTGGAAGCAGAAGAAGAAGCGCTGTTACAGGAACTGGCTGATGAAAGTTTTGATTCATATACAGCTCTTAAAAATCACCCGGATTTTATGGAATATTTAATCCACATCAGCCCTTTAAAATTTTATGGACAAACGAATATTGGCAGCCGTCCTTCCAAACGCGGTGGATCTAATAAAATAAATCTTGAAGACCTTCGTGCGATTCCTTTTGTAGGCGCATGGAGCCAGCTTAAACAAAATGTAACCGGCTATTACGGTGTTGGCGCTGCTTTACAAAAGATGGAAAAAGAAGGAAAAATGAATCAGCTAAAAAAGTTATATCAAAATTCAATGTTCTTTAAAACGCTTATTGACAATTGCGAAATGGCAATGAAGAAATGTTTTTTTCCCTTAACCGAATATTTATCTAAGGATGAAAAATACGGCGAGATATGGAATATGATTTACAAAGAATATGTAAATACTGAAAAATATTTGTTTCAGCTAAGTGGTAACAATGAACTGATGGCTGAATATGCAATTGAACAGCAGTCTATCGGCATGCGGGAAAAAATAGTTTTACCGTTAGTAACCATTCAGCAATTTGCTATTTCAAGTATCCGGGAAATGGAAAAAGAATTAGTTACAGACAATATAAAAGATACTTACGAAAAATTGGCAATGCGCTGCTCTTTTGGTATTATTAATGCGGGAAGGAATTCAGCCTAGTATTATAGGATTAAATCCCCTTCGTAATTGGGTATAACAATCACAAATTTTGTTCCCACATTAATTTGCGATTCTATTTTTATTGTGCCCCCTAATTTTTCTATAGCGTCTTTCACAATATAAAGACCAATACCCGAGCCTGTCGTTGTTTTATTTGCCCGGTAAAACATAGTAAAAATATGTTCAAGATGTTTTTCATCAATACCCTGGCCATTATCCTCAACGCGTATTTCTGCCTGTTCGCTTGTTGCATTTACAATTATTTTCAGGTAAGGATTATCCTGGCTTTTTTTGTGATATCTTAACGCATTAGATATTAAATTATTCATCACCATATTCAGTCTCGTCGTATCGGTAAAAAAAACACCCTGCTGATTTATCTCAACTATCCTTTGTATTCTCCCTGAATTCTCGGAAAAAAGATGATGTTCCAGGACACTATGAATGAACTCATGGAAATTAACAGGCTCATACCCTACTTCTATTCTTTTATTTTTTGTAAAATCAAGTGTGCTGTTTCCAAGCCCGATGATCAGCTTTCCATCGGTTATCAAAGAATCCAGCCTGAACAATGATTTTTTTTGAAGCTTTAAAAATTCACGTCTTTTATTATCGTCTTTTTCTTCATTGATAATTTCCACCAGCGTGAGAATAGAAGTGATGGGAGACCTAAGGTCGTGTGATATCCTATACACCAAACTATCAAGTTCACCATTCAGTTTAATCAACTGATCATTCTTACTACTTAGTTCAGCATTTATATTTTCCAATTTTTTATTTACTATTTCAAGTCTCGAAAATGTCCAGAAAAACTGTTTTGAAAGAGTTACAGCCTGCGAAATAATAAAAATAAAAAGGCCCGCATACACGAGGTGCACGCTTTCTATGATAAGGCTTGTATAAAGTAAATCATTTATAATAGTTACAAAAAGCAATAAGAACCCAATTAAAAAATAAGCGCTTCCTGGTCTCTTGTTTTTTACGGCGCTTACATACACCCACAGTCCGTAGCACGCAACCAGAAGTATAAATATCTCATATGGCCTCAAAACGTACCTGAAGATAAACGGTGATGCAAATAAAGCCACTAATATAAATGGTAAACTCACCATTAAAATATAACGAAGTATTTTTTTTGATAATTCCTTAGGGAACAATTCATAAGAGAAGAGTGAAAGTACAGGAACTGTTAAATAAAGAGATGTAAATTCAACATGCTTGGTAAAATGCCAACTCCAATTAAAAATATAATAAATTGCCAGCTCATCTGTTACTAACGGCCGTATTGCAAGCAGCATACAAAACACACTGAAATATAACGGTGATAATCTTTTTCTGTAAAAAAAGTAGACTACAAAATAAAATATGCCCATCAGGAAAAAGCTACCGGCAATAAAAAAATCCAATGAAACATTTCGTATCCAGAAGGCATGTATTTGTTCTTCCGTTCCAAGCTTTATAAAATTCCAAAGGCCACCAATGTGGTATGTAAAATTAGAAACCTGGATGACGATATCCAACTCATTATTTTCGGGTGTGACCGGAAGTATTACCGGTTTTAAATCAGCTGTTGCAGTGGCTTTGCTGGTTCCAACATTTCCTACCTGTATAATTTGCTTTCCGTTTACAAATAATTTGTATTCAGAACCAATGGTTAAGAATTTGAGAGCAAGCTTTTCATTTGAGGGAGGACACAATATTCTAAGCCTGTAAGTAGCATAACCAAATCCGGGATCAAAAAACCCTTTCCTGTGTATCTGATTATTCCAAAAGCCTGGTATTTCACTGTATAGCGGAGGTTCAGTTGTCGCGGAGTCAAATGATGAAGGAGTGTATAATGAGTTCCAGTAAAATTCCCATTCACCATTTAAATCAGTTATTCCATTTTTTGTCCAGTTCCAACTTCTTAGATCAAGAACTCCCTTTTTTGCAGCTATGTTAACCTGAGAATAAGAGATGGTACCTATAATGCCCAGTAAAAGAAGGCAAGCAATTTTTTTTATGCTTATCATCCCTGGCAATATCGCTTCTCTCTTGTGCTCCATAAATCCTTCTTTTATAATTTGGGGGTAAACACTGCTTAATATGTTTGTTGATAAAAACAATCATGCTATAACCACTGATGTTTTTTTGTAGTAGAAGATTTTTAAGGCTTTAGAATTGCGTATAGGTTTTGGCAAATGAATAAATAAAAAATTGTTAACAATGTAAACGTAGATATGTTTTACAGAAAATACAAATTTTATTTGCTTTTTCTGCATCAAATATTTTATTAAATTAATATTTGCGACGGTAAAAAAATACCGGCTTTCTATCTTATACTAACCCGCAGAAGAAAAAGAAGCCCTCAGCTCAATCACTATTAAGTAACTTGAGTAGTAGCAATAAATCATGAGCGAAATTCCTGCCGA
This sequence comes from uncultured Ginsengibacter sp., assembly GCA_966191655.1. Lineage (GTDB taxonomy): Bacteria > Bacteroidota > Bacteroidia > Chitinophagales > Chitinophagaceae > Ginsengibacter. Next base: position 1,403 of record CBIGQT010000143.1, on the reverse strand, counting down.
TATTACATCTTAAATATAATAACGGTAAAGGTTACCCTAAAAAATAATTAAAATAAAATTGTCTTTCCCTAAACACCCGGGGAAAATATTTGGATAAAATAAAAAATATTTTTTGTCCAAATACAAAGCTTTCATTCGTCATTCCTCAAAACAAAAAAATGCATCCGTTAAAAATTTGGCCGAAAGTGCATGCAGCGACAATATAAGAATGTTATCGGGTCAAAGCAAAGTTCAAAGTACAAAATATTAAAATGAGAACGGTAAAATCGTTTGACATCTGACACAATTATTCACTTAAAATAAAATCAAAAAAATGAAAGAGTACTTATTATTATTACGCGGCGGCAAGCCAATGTCAAGTAAAACAGAAGCTGAAAGCAAAGCTGAAATGCAGGCGTGGGGCGCTTACATGGGCAAACTAGGACAAAACGGGTCGTTAGTTGGTGGTTTGCCTTTAGTGGGTGGCGGCAAAACAGTTTCTGCAAATTCAATTGCAAATGATGCAGTAACTTCTGCCAAGGAAGGAATCGTAGGTGGGTACCTGATTGTAAAAGCTGAAACACTCGATGCAGCTACAGAGATTGCCAAAGATTGCCCTCATATTGCAAACGAAGGAAATGTGGAAGTGAGGGAAATTGCACCTATGCCAGCCATGTAATCCACAAAATTATGTTGGTCTCAGCCGGCCCTCTCCGGAAAACCCGGCCGGGACCAACTTTCAATCTATTTGATGAGACTATTAACATGGCGTTACAAAGCTACTCCTTTAATTAGCTTACCTTGTACCAATGGAAACAGATAAGAGAGTACAGTTTGTAAGCTTTGAAACTACACTTAATAAAGAAGAATTTGTAAAGCGGTGGGGACAATTTGGCCATTCTTTAAACAGCAATACTGATGTTACGCTGCAGCAATCCGAAAAAGATGGCGTGTTTAAGTATATTGCCCAACATCGGCTTGCAAGCGATGAATTAGAATTTAAATTTTCCAGTGAAGGAAGAACATCCCGCATTGTGCAGATACCGATAAGAACAACGCAGGCAGGCGGCTATTCAGTTTTACAAACAAAAAGATTGCATGACACTGCAAGTAATGAAAGCAAAGTCTTTATTTTTTTTACTACTCCAAAAGTCGATTTTACTATTTATAAAAAACTATTTGCCGGCGGCGACTTAAATATCTACCAGGCTTACTATGAAAATTGCAGGTTTACTTATATTCTCGAATTCTACACAAAAACTAAAGATGCTCCACAAGTGCTACATCAGTTAAGGGACCATGATATTGCAGATATTGGCATTTATAAAGAGTGGGCTCACGTTAAAAACATAGATACTGAAAAGCCCAAAAATTTTGTGTGGCCAACATAATTGAATGATTGATGATCTTTCGCTCCGGCGGAT
>CBIGQT010000142.1:0-7097 GCA_966191655.1 uncultured Ginsengibacter sp. | reverse complement strand
AGAAATAACTCTGCTGATCACCAATGCTGCCGGAATAAAAGGTTGTTCTTTACAGGAAAGCTGGTAGCCTTTATCCCAATAAATAAAAGTACCTGGACTGCATTCTATATTTTTTCCTTTTATATGAATTGGAAAAGTAGGGGTGCCTCCTGCGATAATTGTTGGCTCAGGAAATCCTTCATCCGATAAAATTTGCTGCATTTGCAAAACCGGCTCAAAGGCAATGTCACACTCAATTGTACGTTGCGTAATATCAGGGTTGCGAATATGTCCATCATAAGCATGCAGACCAATTGGTTGTATTCCGGAAATATTGCCGCATGCTTTATAAAGTTCAATTGCTTTATCACCGGGAGCAATTCCGGTTCTGTTCATCCCTACATTCAGATCAATAAACACCGGTATTGTAATATTATTCGCGATAGCTTCATTGCCAATATTTTTTGCAGAAACAATATTATCAACAAGGCATGAAAATTTTGTTCCAGGATATTTTTCAATAAGTTCTAAAAAGCGTTTTAGTTTAGGTGTTGTTGGCTGATAAGCTAACAATACATCGTGTGCAAAGCTCAATGCAAGCATTTCAGCTTCAGCAATGGTAGCGCATTTAAATTTGTTAATCTCCGCATTCACCATCATGTCTGCAACCTCTTTCGCTTTATGGGTCTTTACATGTGGGCGTAATCTTTTTACATCATCTGCCATTGATAATAGCATACCAATATTTTCGATTACCCGTTCACGATAGATAACCAATGCCGGAGAATCTATCGTGTCAATATCATCAATATAATACCATTCGTTTTTCATCTTATCCTTATTGCACGTCTCCTTAATTAATACAATTCAAATAAAGCTTCAATCTCCACGGGAATGTTTTCAGGCAAAGATCCTACGCCCACTGCACTCCTCACCCCTACTCCATTTTCCTCCCCCCATATCTTTTTAAACAATTCACTACAGCCATTAATAACATAAGGATGTTTTTCAAAATCTACAGTACAATTTACCATACCTAAAACTTTTAGTACACGCTTTACTTTATCAAGACTGCCTACGCTGGAAATAATTGTAGCAAGGATGGTTAAGCCAACCTGCTGAGCAGCGAGTTTACCTTCTTCCATTCCCATAGTATCACCTATCCGTCCTGTTATAAAGGTTCTGTCCTGCTTCATGGGACCATGCCCTGAAACATACAAATGATTACCATCAATAAGAAATGGCTTGTAAACTCCGATAGGTGTGGGTGCCGGAGGAAGCGTTAATCCTGTTTGCGCAAAATTTTGTGAAGCGTTGTTATTTTCCATAAATAAAGTTTTAATAATTACACAAAGATATTTAAGATCAATACTCCCGCTAATCCAACAATGGATACAATAGTTTCCATCATCGTCCATGAGCGGAGAGTATCTTTTATACTCAGGTTAAAGTATTCTTTAAATAACCAGAAACCCGAATCATTCACATGTGAACAGGCAAGGCTTCCTGCACCAATTGACAAGACCATTAAATTTGGATTAACATTGCTGTGAAGAATTAAAGGCGCCAATATACCCGCAGTAGTTAAACCCGCTACTGTAGCCGATCCTACACAAATTCTGATAATAGCTGCTATCAGCCACGCAAGAATTAAAGGTTGAATATTGATGTGATGCAAGCCGGCTGCTATTTGTTCACTTACGCCGCTGTCTGTAAGTACTTGTTTTAAAGCACCAGAGCTGCCAATGATTAACAATATAACGGCAATATCTTTTATTGATTCAGCATAGATTGACATGACTTTTTTTACATTGCTACCTTGTTTAATACCCAGTACATAAGTTGCCACAGCCAATGACACCAGCATAACCACTGCTGGTTCCGACAAAAAAGAAATGACTTTTCCGGATAGCGTATCCGGTGAAATAAAATTAGAAAGTAACGTAGCTATCATTAAAAGAATAACAGGCAAAAGCGCTGACAGAAAACTACTAACGGCGCCGGGCAGACGATCTTCCGGCAGAATAGTTCCATGAAAAGTTTCCAACGGAACAGAATGAATATTTTTTAAAGTTTTTGAAAACACTGGGCCGGCAAGGATAATGGCAGGTATGGCAATTATGAGTCCATATATTAATGTTAAACCTATATTGGCATTAAACTGCACGACCAATGCAGTAGGTGAAGGATGCGGCGGCAAAAAACCAAACGTAACAGACAAGGCCGCCAGCATTGGAAGGCCGATATAAACAGCCGGTAATTTATATTGATAGACAACAGAAAAAATAAGCGGGACCAATAAAACAAATCCAACCCCATAAAATAAGGGTATGCCCACAATAAACCCTGTTACAACAAGCGCCCACTGAATATATTTCGTTCCAAATGCATTCATCATTACCGAGGCAATCTTTTGCGCAGCGCCACTATCAGCCACCAGCTTGCCAAGCATGGCTCCTAAAGCAATTATGATTACCAATGAACCCAATGTATCGCCTATTCCTTTTTGCACTGAAGCAACGATCTTATTAAAAGGTATACCCAATAGAAGGCCTGCTGCAATTGAAACAATTAAAAAAGCAAGAAATGGATTTATCTTACCCCAGGTAATCATCAAAATAAGGCCGGCGATACACAAAAAAATAATCAGGAAAGTCATCAGCAATTTTTAATAAATGTATTTATAATTCTTTTTTCTTGAATTTATTTTATTTTACATAGCCTGCCTTTGCATGAAAATTTTATTTGACTTTAAAAAAATTGAATGAGCATACAGCAAGATTATAACCAATGGGCTTCTCAATACGATACCAACAATAACAAAACAAGAGACCTTGAAGCAATTGCCCTGCGAAGATCTTTATCAAATATTTCATTTGATTCTGTTTTAGAAGTTGGTTGTGGAACCGGGAAAAATACAGTGTGGTTTATGGAAAACTCAAAGCAGGTAACTGCTATTGATCTCTCAAATGAAATGCTTTCAAAAGCAAAAGAAAAAATCAATTCGGAAAATATTAAATTCTTGCAATTTGATATTAAAAATGCCTGGACATTCAATAATAAACTATATGATCTCGTAAGCTTCAGCCTTGTGCTGGAGCACATCCAAAACCTGGAACATATTTTTAATGAAGCAGCTAAAAAATTAAAACCGGGTGGCTATGTTTATATTGGCGAGTTACATCCTTTTAAACAATATACAGGAACAAAAGCAAGATTCGACACGGGAGGTGGCCAACAGATAGTAGAATGTTTTAATCACCATATTTCCGAATTTATACAAATTGCAAAAAGATATCAGTTAACATTGACCGATATTAACGAGTATTTTGATGATAATGATACCAGTGAAATTCCAAGAATACTTTCCCTATTGTTGAAAAAACACAACATGCCTATCTTATAAAAATAAATTCAGATATTTATATTTTAAGTGTTTAACTGCATTTATACTTTAACGTTAATAGCTTAATTTTTAATTTTTTTAATTTTACAATTAGGATCCGGCCAATTCTGATTATCAATAAAAATCTTAAAATATTTTATATGGCAAAGAATTTAAAAATCCCGGAAAATTATCAAACAGTGATGCCGTATCTTATAGTTAAAGATGCCGCAAAATTTATTTCGTTTATGCAAACTGTTTTTGATGCTGTGGAAACCTATAAGGCCATGAGAGATGAGAATATCATCATGCACGCAGAAATAATGATTGGCGGAAGTACTATTATGTTTGCAGACAGCACTGATACTTACGGGGCCAGAAATGCGGGGATGTTTATTTACGTGGATGATGCTGATGCAACTTTTAAAAAAGCTATAGAAAATGGTGCAACGGTTGTAAATGAAATGGCGGATCAAAGCTATGGCAGAAGCGGCGGTGTGGAGGATCCCTTTGGAAATACGTGGTGGATTACCGGTATTAGTAAATAAATATAAAATACCTGTCGTTAAACTTCCATCTCTTAAATCAATTTATCCGGAGTAATGGGTAACTCACGGATACGCTTACCCGTAGCATGATATACTGCATTGGCAACCGCCGCAGGAAACCCAATCATGGAAACTTCACCAATCCCTTTTGAACCGATAGGATTGAGGTAAGGGTCAGGCTTGTTGACAAATAAGGCTTCTATGTGAGGAACATCTTTATTGGTGGGCACGTGATAATCTGCAAAATTGTTATTCATCCACCTTCCATACCGGTTGTCAATTACACCTTCTTCCATCAATGCCATGCCAATGCCACCAATAACTCCGCCTATGATCTGGCTGCGGGCTGTGGGCTCATTTACAATTGTCCCGGCATCGATAGCGGACACTACTTTATCTATCGTAACCACACCGGTAGCGGGATGAACCAACACTTTTACAAAATGAGCAGAATAAGAATAGCTGGAATATTTATTATCAAAGTTTCCTTCTGACTTTTCTACAAATTCAAGCTTTTGCATATTACCGAGCTTTAGAACTTCGGTATAGCTTATTTTTCTGTCCGGCTCTGACTCAAGCGACATGAAGCCGTTTTCAAATTTGATGTCTTTCAAATCAACCGTATGAATTTCTTCAGTATGAAAAACAGAGGTCTGTTTCACAATGTCTGTAAGCTTTTGCCTGAAAGTTACCGAAGCATTATTTACAGTAGTACCTAATGAAGAGGTAGTACCTGAACCACCCTGCAAAATTCCGGGCGGCAAATTGGAATCTCCCATTTCGAATCTTATATTTTCTGGGGGAATGCCAAATTTATCCGAAGCAAGCTTCGTCATGGATGTTGCGGTTCCGGGGCCCATATCAGTAACACCGCTTTGCAAAATCAACTTTCCATCACTTGTGAAACTGGCCCTAACGGTAGAGCCACCACGCCATGCAATAAATACACCTGTTCCTACACCATAGCCGACAAGTCGCCCGCGTTCCACCATAGAACGGGGCTTAGGATTTCTTTTGTTCCACCCTATACCATCTGCACCCATCTGGTAGGCTTCTTTTAAAAACTTACTGGAATGCGGCCGATTATTTTCCGGATCGTTTTCAGAATAATTAAGCAGTCTGAATGCAAGCGGATCCATATCCAGCGCATAAGCCATTTCATCAATCGCGGATTCAAGCGCATAGGTACCGGTAGTTTCACCCGGGCCACGCATCCAGGTTGGGATGCTTAAATGCAGTGGATACACTTTGTAACCCGTGTTTACATTGGGGCATGCATAAAGTGTTCGGGAAATATTTACAATCCCTTCCGTAAATGTTTCATAAGAAGAAGTGTTAGCTTCCGCTTCATGAGTGATACCCACTAGTATTCCATCTTTGCCGGCGCCAATACCCATCTTTTGAATCGCCTCCGGCCTGTAGCCTACCAATGTAAATAACTGGTTCCTTGTTAAAACAACTTTTAATGGCCTTCCTATTTTTTTAGCAGCAATTAAAGCAGCTGCAGTATGTGGCCAGAAATTAAACGCTGAGCCGAAAGCGCCTCCGATATAATGCGAAATGACATGCACATTTTTTACAGGCAGATTATAAAGCGTCGCTATATTTTTTTGCGCATCCTGCAAAGATTGGGTTTTATCATACACCGTTACCTTATCATCTCCATCCCATACAACCGTAACAGCATGAGGTTCCATAGGATTATGTACTTCAATAGGAATAGTATATTCCGCCTCTATCTTCACGGGGGCATCCTTATATGCATCGGCCTTGCCTCGCAGATAATCTTTAAAATCATCGCCCTTACCTTCCACTGATTTACCATTTTTTATTGCCTTCACAAAATCAGTATCAGGATCCAGTTTTGTATATTGGGCTTTTACTAACGATGAAGCGTACACGGCTCTTTCAAAAGTATCTGCTATTACAATTGCGATAGGCTGTCCATTGAACCAGATAGTATTATCAGCAAAAACTTTATAGCCTCGCTGTGAAAGAGGCAATTTTTTTTGCTCATCGGTAAGGATATATCCCGGAGGCGTTGGCAAATTCAGGTGAGTAATAACGGCAAGAACTCCCGGCGCATTTTCGGCGCTTTTCGTATCCACAGAAATAATACTGCCATTGGCAATGCTGCTGCCAACCATAACTCCATAGGCAAGGTTAGGAAAGTCGTACTCGGCAGCATACTTAGCTGTACCTGTTACTTTGGCTTTGCCGTCAACCCTGTCTAAATCTTTCATGGTACCTGTTTGTATTTAAAATAAAATATACCAGTAATTATTTCTTAAATATGGTTAAGTTTACTAAATAACTTTATCCGGCGTAACCGGCAATTTGCGTATACGCTTGCCCGTTGCATGATACACTGCATTGGCAACCGCAGCGGCAAATCCAATCAAAGCAATCTCTCCCATCCCTTTTGCACCAATCGGATTTAAAATGAAATCCGGCTTGTTCACAAAGAGTGCATCAATATGCGGTACATCTGCCTGTATGGGCACATGATAGTCAGCAAAACTATCATTTATCCAGCGTCCATAACGATTATCAATAACACCTTCTTCCATTAATGCCATGCCAATACCTCCAACAATGCCGCCAATCATCTGACTTTCGGCCGTTTTAGAACTTATAATTTTTCCAGCGTCCCCGGCGGTGGCAACCTGTTTTATTTTTACCATTCCGTTTGCCGGATGAACCAACACTTTTACAAAATGGGCAGAGTAAGAATAAGCAACATAATCTTTCATTACATCGTTTGGCTTCGATTCTACCGTTATCTCAAGCTGATTTAATTTATTGTATTTAAGTAAATCAGTGTATAAAATTTTTCTTGTCCTGTCTGCTGCCAACATCATATATCCATTTTCAAAAACAATATCTTCCGGCTTTACAATATGAATTTCAGTGGTATGAAAAACAGAATTTTCTTTTGCCAAATCAAGCAGTTTTAATTTTAGCGATGCACAGGCATCATGCACCGCTGAACCTAACGTTGCCGTTGTAGAAGAACCTCCCTGCGTTGGTCCGGAAGGCATTGAAGAATCACCTAATTCAAAACTTACTTTTTCGGGAGCGATACCCATTTCACCCGAAGCAATCTTAACCATAGCTGTTGCCGTGCCAGGGCCGCTGTCACTCACCGCACTTTGCAGCACTAATGTTCCATCTGCGAAAAGGGT
>CBIGQT010000141.1:0-7123 GCA_966191655.1 uncultured Ginsengibacter sp. | reverse complement strand
CGAAAAAGATTTAAAAAATGTTCCCACACCTGCACTCAGGCCGCCGCCGCCAACAGGCACAAACAGATAATCTACTTTAGATAGCTCTTCCAGAATTTCAACACCTACGGTACCCTGGCCTTCTATAATTTTACAATCGTCAAATGGAGGTATGAAAACCATCTCATTTTCCTCTGTAAATTTTTTTGCAGCTACCGCACATTCATCATAAGTATCTCCAATTAATTTTATTTCAATAAAATCTTCGCCAAACATTTTGGTCTGCTTAACTTTTTGATTAGGCGTAATAACCGGCATGAACACTACGCCTTTACATGCAAGTTGTTTACATGAATAAGCAAACCCCTGGGCGTGATTGCCGGCGCTTGCACATACAACTCCCTTCTTCAATTTTTCTCCAGGTAAAGTGCTCATCATATTATAGGCACCCCGAAGTTTGTAAGAGCGCACAATCTGCAGATCTTCTCTTTTCAAAAAAACATTGCATTCATATTTTTTAGAAAGATGATGGTTGTAAACTAACGGTGTACGATACACTATTTTTTTAAGACGCTCCGCAGCTGCAGCAAAGTCAAGGTTCCATTTTTTATATAAAGGTTCCTGAATTTTTTTACGTTTTGAAACTACTTCAGTCATTGAAATAAAATTTAATTAGTGGCCGCCATTTTAGATGCTTTTTTTTCTTCCTTTTCTGCAGGCTGATTTTCGGGTCGGAGGCTTCTCACTGTTTTGCCCGCCTGCCACATTTCGCTATCTGCCAGTTCTTTTAATTCTACCTCAAGTTTCTCTCTATAATCAGGTTTGCTATTACTTGCTATCGAACGGCCGGCTTCTCTGCCTTCAGCCACTTCGTTATATAAATCATTGAATACGGGAAGTGTTGCATCGCGAAATTTTTTCCACCAGTCTAATGCGCCCCGCTGTGCTGTGGTAGAGCAATTCGCATACATCCAGTCCATTCCGTTTTCAGCAACTAACGGCATCAACGATTGTGTTAATTCCTCCACTGTTTCATTAAATGCTTCCGAAGGTGAGTGTCCATTTTTTCTTAATACTTCAAATTGTGCAGCAAAAATTCCCTGTATGGCTCCCATTAAAGTTCCGCGTTCGCCAGTAAGATCGCTAAACACTTCTTTCTTAAATGTTGTTTCAAATAAATATCCTGAACCGATTGCAATGCCCAAAGCCACAACCCTGTCAAATGCCTTGCCCGTTGCATCCTGGAAGATAGCATAGCTGCTGTTCAAGCCTCTTCCCTGCAAAAACATTCTTCTTAATGATGTACCCGAGCCTTTAGGAGCCACTAAAAATACATCAACATCTTTTGGAGGAACAATGCCGGTTTGATCCAGATAAGTAATTCCAAAGCCATGTGAAAAATACAAAGCCTTACCAGGTGTCAGATGTTTTTTTACTGTTGGCCACATCGCAATTTGGGCTGCATCACTTAATAAATAACAAATAATAGTTCCTTTTTCCAAAGCTTCTTCAATATCAAATAAAGTTTTACCTTCCACAAAACCATCCCGCACTGCTTTATCCCAGCTTTTTGAATTTTTTCGCTGACCAACGATTACATTGATACCATTTTCTTTTTGATTGAGCGCCTGTCCGGGGCCCTGAACTCCATAGCCAATTACAGCCACCACTTCATTTTTCAATACTTCCTGTGCCTTTGCCAGTGGAAATTCATCACGGGTAACAACATTTTCAACGGTGCCACCAAAATTTAACTTTGCCATTTTATTTGTTTTTATTTTATGAAATTCTGTTCTATTTTAAAAAATTATTTTAATTTATTTTTCGAATAAGCATTTACGTTATATCCTTAAGACCGGTATTTTACATACTAAATACTTCTTCCTGTTTATCCAAATATTCATTTTCAATTACTTCTTCTCCCGGTTCTCTTTGCTCAAACTCTTTCACTTTATCATGAAAGCCCCTACTATCTTTTATAATTGCTATCCTGGCGCTTCTTACAAATTCTATTAATCCAAACGGCTCCAGGAACTTAATTAATTTTTCAGTTTCTTCCCTATGCCCTGTTGTTTCAAATACGGTATAATCTTTTCGTATCGCAACTGCTCTTGCTCCAAACTCGCGAAGCAGCCTTTCAACTTTCACTTTTTCGGTAATTACGTCTGTCGGTATTTTATATAAACCCATCTCCTGCCAGATAATTTCATCGTTTGTATTATAATACGCTTTTAAAACATCTACCTGTTTTTCAATTTGACGAACCAGCTTTTTAACGACTTCTTCCGTTTCATCAATTACAATATTAAAACGATGAATGCCCGGAACTTCGGAAGGAGAAGTATTAAGTGTATGTATATTAATTTTCCTTCTTGAAAAAATAATAGTGATACGGTTTAGTAGACCGATCTGGTCTTCCGTATATACCGTTAACGTAAATTCCTGTTTCATCTGAATAATTTTTATTGTTTAATATTTTCCTTAGTCAATTTGTTGATTTAATACCTTTGCTTAAGAGCAACCATTCTTAATCTTTTATAATCAGCATACCAACTCCCGTTTCTAAAATTGGTAGGTTCCAGTAATTTCTGAACTTCATCCAGAATTTCAGTAACTGTTTCCTCTCTGATGCCATTTAAATATGAACTGCAAAACATCTTTATCCAATCTTTAATACCGTCCTGGTTATCATTTAATTTTGTTTCCCTGTCGTAAAGTATCGCATAAATAACCCTAAAACCTTTCGACTCTAACAGTGATGCATATTCGCCCAGCGAAGGAAAATACCATAGGGAAATTTCTGCATTTTCCCAATAACCACGCTTCACCAGGTTTTTTTGCAATGCATATATTATTTTTTCTACATTGTGCCTGCCGCCCATTTCGAAAACAAATCTTCCATTTTTTTTTAAATGCCTGTTTATTAACTCTACTACTTTTTCTTTTTCACTAATCCAATGCAAAACTGCATTTGAGAAGATTGCATCAAACTGTTCATCAAATTGAAACGATGTAGCAGATTGTACCTGGAAATTCAATTGAGGATATTCCGTTTTCGCTTTCGCAATCATTTCAATAGAATTATCAATCCCGGTTACATTTGCTCCTTTTGAATCAATCAGGCTTGTTAAATATCCTGTACCACAACCCAGATCAAGGATTCTTTCATTGACCTCAGGCTTTAAAAGATCCACCAAATCTTCGCCATATTTAAAAACAAAAGAATGTTTATCATCATATAGATTGGCATTCCAATCCGTAAAGCCCATTGATGTTTTCATTTTTAATTAGCTCTATTTTAAATCATTCTGCCGCAATCCAAATCTTTTTACAAAATTATTTAAGTCTTATTTCTGCAACACTGCATCCCTGTGGCACCATTGGAAATACATTATTTTCTTTGCCAACCATTACTTCAAGTAAATAAGAATTTTTACCACCCAACATTTCTTTTAATGCACTTTTCAGCTTATCTCTTTCTGAAACTCTTTGCCCGTTAATGTTGTAAGCTTTCGCTAATGCAACAAAATCAGGGCTTTTAATGTCGGTGAATGAATAGCGTTTTTCATGAAACAGTTCCTGCCACTGGCGAACCATACCTAAAAATTCATTATTAAGAATTACAATTTTTACATTGATGTCATCCTGCATAATGGTACCTAATTCCTGAAGCGTCATTTGAAAACCACCATCGCCAATGATGGCAATTACAGTTCTGTCTGGTGCACCATATTTTGCGCCGATGGCTGCGGGCAATGCAAAGCCCATTGTTCCCAAACCACCCGAAGTAACATTACTTTTCGTTTGATTAAATTTTGCATAGCGGCAAGTTACCATCTGGTGCTGGCCAACATCTGTAACCATAATGGCATCGCCACCTGTAAATTCATTAATAACATTTATAACCTCACCCATTGTTAATTGCTCCGATGTTGGATTCAATTCTTTTTTAATACAGATGTTTATTTCCTCCTGCGCATATTCATTAAATTTTTCTATCCATTTTGAATGATCTTTTTTATCAACCAGTTTTGTTAGCAACGGCAACGTTTCTTTACAATCGCCCCAAACAGGAACAGTTGTTTTTACATTCTTATCAATTTCAGAGGGATCAATATCAAGATGAATAACCTTTGCCTGCCTGGCATATTTATCTAATCTGCCGGTAACACGGTCATCGAAGCGCATTCCTACAGCTATTAAAACATCGCATTCATTTGTTAATACATTTGGGCCATAATTACCATGCATGCCCAACATTCCCACATTTAAGGGATGGCCTGTTGGCAATGCGCTTAGTCCTAAAATAGTCCATGCAGCGGGAAGTCCTCCCTTCTCAATAAAATTTTTAAACTCCTTTTCTGCTTTACCAAGAATAATACCCTGTCCAAAAATTACAAAAGGTTTTTTAGCTTCATTGATAAGCTTTGCAGCCTGTTCAATGTATTCTTTTCTTACAATTGGCTTGGGCCGATAGCTGCGTATATGATTACACTTCGTGTAGCCATTGTAGTTAAACATTTGCAATTGCGCATTTTTTGTAATGTCTATTAATACAGGTCCCGGTCTTCCACTCTTAGCTATATAAAATGCTTTCGCCATTACATGAGGTATTTCAGTTGCATCAGTTATTTGATAATTCCATTTGGTAACAGGCGTTGTAATATTAATAACATCTGTTTCCTGGAAAGCATCGGTACCCAGCAAATGCGCATACACCTGTCCCGTTATACAAACTAACGGTGTACTGTCAATCATGGCATCAGCAAGGCCTGTAACTAAATTAGTTGCGCCCGGCCCGCTTGTCGCAAATACAATACCCGGCTTTCCTGACGTTCTTGCAAAGCCTTGTGCAGCATGGATTGCGCCTTGTTCATGACGAACCAGCACATGATTGAGTTTATCACGATAACCATATAATGCATCATACACAGGCATAATAGCGCCACCGGGATAGCCGAAGATAACATCAGCATTTTCGGCTATCAGTATTTTTAATAAAGCTTCGCTGCCTGAAATATTTTCAGTTTTGCTTTTTACTCTTTTTTCTTTTACAATTTCTAATGTTTCCATAAAACATTTTTTAAAAAATACTTAAATAATTTTTCGTTTATGCACAGGCGTTATATTCCTTTTTTTTATCAAAAAATGTGACAATATCTGTAGAGCCAGTACCTGTAAAGCCAACCTGCCTGAGCATAGTAACTAACTGACCTCTGTGATAAGTAGCATGATTAATAACATGAGCAAACAACTGGTAATACGGTGTTGAATAAGCATCTCCGTTAAATCTTTTAAAATAAAGATTGGTGTATAATTCATTTTCATTAAAAGAATCTATAAATGTTTTCAACTCAGCAGAAGTAGCCTTCCAGATTTTCACAAGATCATCTTTCGATCCCGTAAAAGAACTGGTAAGCGGTACGATATGAGAAACTTTTTTAAATCTTTCCAGCCACGCTTTTTCAGTGCCAGCCATATGCAGCACAGTTTCATAAAGGCAGGGAAAGCTGCTTACAATATGCTGCTTCCATTGATCATCATTTAAATGTTCAAGCCAGTTGCATACAAGATTATTTGCCCAAATATTAAATTCTGATAGTTCTATAAAATATTGTTTTGTCATTAATTAAATTTTAAAACCAATTCGTTCTCTTTCGTTCCATTTCCTTTGAACCGCTTTTTCATCTAATAAATTTTCCATGGCGTCATAAATTTGATTTAATTGTGTATCATGCTCACCTAATCTTTCCCTAATCTCTTTTAATTGTTCCCTAAAATCATTTTGTTTCAATACAATTTTTCTTATTTCTACAAAAGCCCGCATTATGCTTATATTCATGCTGATAGCTTTATCGCTATTAAGAATCCCGCTTAACATTGCAACACCTTGCTCTGTAAAAGCATAAGGAAGTTTTCTTGTGCCGCCCCAACTTGATATCACAATTTGTGATTTCATGTTATTGTTTAAACTTGATGTCACAATGACCTCAAATTATCCCACTCTCCTTTTGTAAGTTGAAACATAAAATCTTTGGGAAAGCGTTTTATGTTTCGCTTCACTGCCTGGTTTAAAACTCTTGTCTCCACTTCATACAAATCAGCCAAATCAAAATCAAGCATTACTCTTTCACCCCTTATTTCATAAATCCTGTTCTGTATACTTTGTATTATTTGCATAGTATAATTTAATATTCATCCGTTACACAACCTTGACTTGCATCCTTCACCACCCTCGCATATTTATATAAAATTCCTTTTGTTGCTTTTAAAGCTGGCTGCTTCCATAGCGCTTTTCGTTTTGCAATTTCTTCATCACTTACCTTAAGAGTAAGCATATTTTTAGTCGCATCAATTTCAATAATATCATTATCATTCACCAACCCGATTAAGCCACCTTCAAAAGCTTCAGGAGTTATATGGCCCACTACAAATCCATGCGTTCCGCCGCTGAATCTTCCGTCAGTTATTAAAGCCACAGACTTACCCAAACCCGCGCCAATAATGGCTCCTGTAGGCTTCAGCATCTCAGGCATTCCCGGTGCACCTTTAGGACCAATATATCTTATAACAACAACATCTCCTGCATGCACTCTCCCACTTTGAATGCCCTCTATCAAATGCTTTTCACCTTCAAATACTCTCGCGGTTCCTTCAAAACGCTGCCCTTCCTTTCCACTTATTTTTGCAACACTTCCGCCGGTAGCAAGATTGCCATATAAGATTTGCAAATGGCCTGTTGCTTTTAATGGCTTTTCTAATGAATGAATAATATCCTGTTTTTCAAAATCCAAATCCGGAGCGTCTTTTAAATTTTCTGAAACGCGTTTACCCGTTACGGTTAGGCAATCGCCATTTAGTAATCCCTTGCTCAATAAATATTTCATTACTGCAGGTACGCCGCCATATTTATGCAAATCTTCCATTAAATATTTTCCGCTTGGCTTAAAATCAGCAAGCACAGGAATTTTGTTACTTATGTTTTGAAAATCATCCTGAGTAAGTTTTACATCAACGCTTTTTGCCATAGCAATTAAATGTAAAACCGCATTGGTGCTTCCACCCAAAACCATGATCACGGTAATTGCATTTTCAAATGCCTCACGTGTCATGATATCTTTTGGTTTGATGTCTTTTTCGAGCA
>CBIGQT010000140.1:0-7124 GCA_966191655.1 uncultured Ginsengibacter sp. | reverse complement strand
TGAAGAAAATATTGTCCAGAGAACATTTACACGTGACGAATGGTTTGTATTCAAACCAACATTGTTGCAGGGGAAAAATGCAATCATTCAAAAAAAATTGGGCGAAAAAGCAAAAACAATGATTTATGGAAATGATGAAACAAGCCCTGTTATAAATATTGTTACATCAAAAGAGAAACAGGAGGAGTTTGTATTAAGCGATAACGAAATAATTACTCTTGCAAAGTGGGCCCTTATCATAGAAAATCATTATCAAAAACCGATGGATATCGAATGGGCTAAAGATGGTATCACCAACCAGTTGTTTATAATACAGGCGCGGCCTGAAACTGTTCATTCTCAAAAAAATCCATTGATCGTTAAAGAGTATAAGATATTAAATAAAGGAAAGGTGCTTACCCAGGGCGAGGCCATTGGCTCTAAAGTAGCTGCCGGAATTGCAAGGATTTTGCAGTCACCGGATGAATCAAATAAATTAAACCCGGGTGAAATAGTAGTTACTGATTTAACCAGTCCTGACTGGGACCCGATTTTAAAAAACGCTGCTGCTATTATTACCAACAAAGGAGGCAGAACGAGTCATGCGTCTATCGTAGCCCGTGAGTTAGGCGTTCCCGCGATTGTAGGCTGTGGAGATGCTACGGAAAAAATCATTGATGGGGAAATGATAACAGTTTCCTGCTGTGATGGTGAAACAGGTTTTGTTTACCATGGCAAACTTGATTATAAAGAAACGGAACTTGATTTCTCGAACATAAAAAAACCTGAGACTACCGAAGTTATGATGATAGTCGGCGATCCGGATAAAGCATTTAAGCTGTCGTTTTATCCTAATGACGGGGTTGGATTAATGCGAATTGAATTCATCATTACGAATACGGTGCAAATTCACCCCATGGCATTAGTGAAGTTCAATGAATTGAAGGATGCTTCGGTAAAAGAAAAAATTGAGCAATTGACGCATCATTATCCTGACAAGGAGAAATATTTTGTTGATAAATTATCACAGGGCGTGGCCACAATTGCAGCAGCATTTTATCCAAAAGATGTTATTGTGCGCATGAGCGATTTTAAAACGAATGAATATGCGAACCTTATTGGAGGTAAAGATTTTGAACCTGAGGAAGAGAACCCGATGTTAGGTTTCAGAGGTGCTTCCAGGTATTATAATGATAGATACCGGGAAGGCTTCAGACTTGAGTGCGAAGCTATACGGAAAGTACGGGACGAAATGGGTTTAACGAATGTGAAGGTAATGATACCCTTCTGTCGAACAGTTGAAGAAGGTAATAAGGTGATTGCCGTAATGAAAAGATATGGGCTTGAACAAGGCGTAAATAATCTTGAAGTATATGTAATGGCTGAAATACCAAGTAACGTTATACTGGCTGAAAAATTTGCAGGAATATTTGATGGCTTTTCAATAGGTTCCAATGATCTTACACAACTTACATTGGGTATTGACAGGGATTCATCTATTGTAAATAATTTATTCGACGAAGAAAATGAAGCTCCAAAAGAAATGATTGCCACCGTAATAAAAAAAGCAAAAGAAGCAGGGGTAAAAATTGGTCTATGCGGGCAAGCTCCGAGTGATATTCCATCCTTTGCAAAGTTTTTGGTGGAGCAGGAAATTGATAGCATTTCTTTTAATGCAGACGCTTTGTTGAAAGGAATCGGGAATATCCGCCGTGCTGAAATGGATAGGGCAAAATTATTGTCATTAAGCAGTACTTAAATATAAACGTTATGGTTGGTAAATTAAGCAAACAGGAAATCGAAGAATTATTAGCAGAAAATGTGTTCGGCCACTTAGGTTGTAATGATGCTCATAACTGTTACGTATATCCTACTAATTACATCTACGATGGCAAGAACATTATTTGCCATTCACAGGATGGCTTTAAAAACGGTGTAATGCGGACAAATAAAAGAGTATGTTTCGAGGTAGAGGTAATCAAAGATGATTCTAACTGGAAAAGTGTAATGGTGCATGGTGAATACGAAGAAATTCACGAGTATAGAATGGTAAAAAAACTAATTGATGCATTTTATGACAGAAGACTTTTAATAAAAAAGACTACCACTTCCATGCCTGGTAGTACGGCGCAGGCGAGCGTGGAAAATGAACCGACCACTGCAGTTATCTTTCGAATTGTGATCGACAAAAAAACCGGATGCTTTGAACGAAGCTGAGTGACGTGCCTAAAAGTTTTCAATGCGCATAATAATCAAAGCCCATAATATTATCTAAGCCAATCGGCCACACTATGCCTTCTATTGTAACTATAACTTTTAGTCCATGTATTGATAAAAGCACATCGGTGCCCAAACTACTTCCAGAAAAAAAATTACAATGCGCAGCACCAAAACTTGAGCCTGGCGGCGGAGGCATTAATGTTGCCAGGGCTTTAAAAAAACTTGGTGAAGATGCAATTGCCATATTTCCTTCAGGAGGATATACCGGCAAATTTTTTAACCATTTGATGGAGATAGATAAAATACGTTCTAAAATAGTAGAAATAGAAAATGAAACTCGCGAAAATATTATCGTGATGGATCAATCCGTTAACAACCAATATCGTTTTGGCATGCCAGGTACCAAGTTGAGTGAAGCTGACTGGAAGAATTGCCTGAACGCTGTGGAAGAAATAGATGATATAGAGTTTATAGTAGCAAGTGGCAGCTTGCCGCCAGGAGTGCCAACAAACATCTACGCAACGCTGGCGGAAATTGCAAAGCAAAAAAATGCAAAATTTATTGTTGATACTTCTGGTGAGGCATTGAAGGATGCGGCAGAAAGGGGCGTTTATTTAATGAAACCCAATCTCGGGGAATTAAGTTATTTAGCGGGTTTGAAAAAATTAAAACCTTGTGACGTGGTAGAAGTTGCCCGGAAAATTATCGCTAAAGGAATGTGTGAGATCATGATTGTATCAATGGGTATTCATGGCGCGACTCTTGTTACAAAAGATACGGATGAAACTATTACTCCTCCAAAAGTTGAATTGAAAAGCACGGTTGGTGCAGGTGATAGTATGGTTGCCGGTATTATTTTTTTTCTATCGAAAGGTAAAAGTATTGCGGAGGCAGTGCGTTACGGAGTGGCTTGCGGCACTGCGGCTACGATGAATCCTGGAACGGAATTGTGCAAAAAAGAAGACGCAGAAAGACTTTATGATCTTATGCAAAAAAGTGACAGGCTTTAATTTTAAAATTTTTTAATGAATCATTATCAAATTAAAAATATTACCAACAGGCATTACAGGAATTTAAAAAAACATTTTCGAAAAATTAAAAAGCATTTTGATGCCGAAGCAATACACGAGTTTCGGGTAGAATATAAAAAGTTACGAGCATTTTTGAGGTTGATCTCAAAGGTGACCGGAAGAAAAGAAACTGCAAAAATTTCCGGGAAATTAAAACGGTGCTATGCCGTTGCAGGCTCCCTGCGGGATTTACAGTTACAACAACAAAGATTCCTCAAAATCAGTGCGCAGGAAGTCGAAAAACCGTCCGCTTATATTCATTTACTGAATAAATATATAAGCGCATCCCAAACACGTCTGCGAAAATTGCTTTTAAAAAAAACATTAGATAAAAATAAAAAGAACAGTGAGCAGTTTATTCCCTGTGCAATTGGGTCAAGCCATTTTAGAAATTATGTGGAGGACATATGGGCTTCAATTTTTACAACTATTGAACAGGAAAATATCAGTGACAAGGACATTCACAAAGTGCGCAAACATCTTAAAGATTTATTTTACAATTTTAAGGAATTGGTAAGAAATGAAGATGATGTTGCCACATTAAAAGCAATCGTTGGAAAAGATGAAAAGGATTTTGATCAGCTGCTTGAAGAAATTGGAAACTATCTCGATATATGCAATGCAATTGATTTGCTAAAACCTCAACGGATTCACAAATTGAATAAGGACAACCAGGAATTCCTGCTTGGGATAAAAATGGGGTTGCTTCAAGATGAATCAAAACTCAAATGTTCAATTGAACAAAAGATAGTGGATGAATTGCCAAAGGCGGCGATATAAACTTTTCTAATGGTCTATCGAACGTACTGAGAATAATACCACAATAATAGTCGTTAATATTCCGTGTTTTTTATGCGATAAATTTTGTACTGATTAAAATTAGATTCTCCATTGACTCATGTCATTCTTTGGATGATTTTTTCTACCAATCTTGCAATGGTCATCATGCCTAAAATATATTCATTTATGGCGCTGAAAAAATTGAAACACCGAAATATCACTTGTCATGAAAAGAAGTTTTTTAATTCTTATTATTTTTCACGGTCTTATTCATTTAGCCGGTTTTATAAAGGCGTATTATCTTGAAGATACAAATACTATCATCCAAAATGTTTCGAAAATCTTCGGATTTTTTTGGCTGGCGGCGGCAATATTGTTCTTCATTACGGCACTCTTACTCTTTCGTGAAAAAAAAATATGGATGGTATTTTCATTAATGGCTATATCCTTATCTCAATACCTTGTATTTGCTTATTGGCCGGATGCCTGGTTCGGCACTGTTCCCAACGTAATTATTTTGTTTGGCACAATCAGCGGTTTTATGTGGTGGAACTTCAGCAATAAATACAAACAAAGACTTAAATACAAAATTTCAAAATCATGAAAGGCTTAGATAATAGCACGTATTTAATGTTGTACATCATTTCGAATGTAGTTGCTTTATTGATACTTGGATTTAGCTGGAAAATGCGACGCATAGCCCGTCTGCTGCTATTTCTAATATTCGCATGGGCCAGCTGGACGAATTGGAATGAGGCTATTGTGGCTCCGCACTTTTACCTGGATTATGCCGGCTTAACTTTTTCTGGTTTTTACAGGCACTTTATAAATGGATGGTTCAGTACCCACATTACATTGGCGGTTGGTTTTATTGCCACGTGCCAGGCATTGATTGCTTTTTCCATGTTATGGAAAGGCTGGATTTTTAAAACCGGGGCAGTAGGTGCAATTATTTTTCTGCTCGCCATCGCACCGCTTGGTGTAGGAGCTGCGTTTCCATGCACCGTTATATTGGCTGTTTCCATTTGGCTGCTTTTACATTATAAAAAAGTTGACTACTTATGGATTTCACACGCGAAAAACCGCGGGAATATGATCAATACAGAAGTTTCAAAAAAAGATAAAAATTATATTTATGCCAACCACAACAAAAGAATCATTTAAGGTTAACGGTGAAGCTTTGCTCAAAAAAATTAAAGAACTTATCGAGGAAGGCAATATAAGAAAAATCACCATTCACGATAAGGAGGGAAAGGAGTTAATGAGTTTCCCGTTAACTATTGGTATAGTTGGAGCTTTAGTTGTGCCCGTGCTTGCTGCTATCGGAGCACTTGCTGCCTTAATTGGTGAATGTTCCATCACTGTTGAAAGAGAGGAATAACTTTTAAGGCTACTTAAAAACCCGGGCTACCTTATAGAAGATTCATAAAAGAATTGATGATTTTATCCATACTATTAATTTTTATACTTTCTTTAATATTATAAGTTTGGTAAAGATCATTAATCAATTCAACATAATGCCATGAAAGAAGTAACTAACAATACAAT
Organism: uncultured Ginsengibacter sp.; assembly: GCA_966191655.1. Taxonomy (GTDB): domain Bacteria; phylum Bacteroidota; class Bacteroidia; order Chitinophagales; family Chitinophagaceae; genus Ginsengibacter. The sequence continues at coordinate 1,527 of CBIGQT010000140.1, read as the reverse complement.
GGAAATTTTCCATAAAGAAGCGCCTGAAGTTGCCGCAGCTTTCGATGGGCTTATTCAGTCGCTGATTAATTCAACAGGAATTGATGAAAAAACAAAGCAATTGATCTATATCGCTATGAAAGCTTCCGGAGGCGATATAGCCGCTATAAGTTTTCATGTGGCTATGGCAAAAAAACTCGGTGCCACCCGGAAGGAAGTCGTTGATGCGATTCTGATGACGCTTGCTGTTTCCGGTATTACCGGTGTTGCTACCTGCCTGCCAATAGCAATAGAAATTTACAGTAATACCGACTGAATACCTGGCTGGTCAATTCTGGCCACAATGTCTTGTAAGTTGACCATTTTCATGAAATGCAATGACGGCTGTCATTTCTCAGTATCTGTTCATTAGTCAATTTTATATATGATATGGATCGTTATATTGGTTATTTTATTAGTGCTTTTTTGTGCGATTCTGTTATTGCCGGTGGAATTTAAAATAGATACAAGAATCCCGATTGTTGCTATCCAATGGGCAGGTATTGGCCAGGCGATATTAATATATACAGAAGAGGATTGGTGGTTAAAAATCGGATTACCATTCTTTCATAAACAATGGCCGCTAATGCAACTAATTCTTTCGGATAAAAAAAAGAAAAAGAAAGTAAAGACTGTTGAAATAAAAAAAAGAAAAAAAAGAATGTCTGTTTTGAAATTTCTAAACTTACTCAAAACTTTTCGGGTAATTAAACTGGAAGTTGCAATAAGTAATAGTGATTACGTAGCAAATGCCCGTTGGTATTTCCTGAATTTTTTACCACACATTCGTCAACATGTGCTAGTGAATTTTGAAGAAGAAAATTACCTCATATTAGTTATCAGAAACAATGCATGGCGCATTGCATATGCATTCATAAAATATTAATTTATAATTTTTAAAATCAATAATTATGGCAATCAATCTTGAAGAAACAGTAAAACAACTTACTGATTTCATGAAAACAGAAGCAAAGACCGAAACAGTAATTGGTCAACAATTTCAATTGGGTGAATTTATTTGTGTGCCTGTAATAAAATTTGGAATGGGGCTTGGTTACGGCGGTGGCGAAGGGCATGGAGATGCGCCCGGCAAGGGCAAGGGTGAAGGCGGTGGTAGCGGCGTTGGAGGTGGGGTTGGCGTTACTCCTATAGGTTTCCTCGCCACCCGTGAAGGACAGATATCTTTTATTCCTGCACACACCAGCAAAGGCCTTGGAGCCGCATTTGAAAGGGTACCTGAACTGATCGAAAAATTCCTGGACAAGAAAAAGCAAAAAAGAGAAGAACCGGTAGCCGGATAACTACGGAAAATTTTTGCGCCTAATTGAAAAACACTATTAACAAGACATCTTTACGAGCCGGATACAAATGAACAATACAGCAATGATAATTTCCAAACATCGGTGGGAATTGAACCTGTTAAGAAAGTCTTTGCTCGTCTGCGGTATTCTCTCGTCATTGCTCTATATCGGCATGAATATTTTTATTCCAATGCGGTTTGAAGGGTAT
>CBIGQT010000139.1:0-7125 GCA_966191655.1 uncultured Ginsengibacter sp. | reverse complement strand
CCAGGAAATTAACAAAACCAGGCAGCATATTAAATTTGGCATTTCCAAAAGGCAGGCCTTCAAAAACTGCAGCCAAAGAATCGAACTTGCTTTCATCAGTATACGTAAACAAAGCATCTTTTAGTGTACCCTTAGCCGGTAGTCCGGATAGTTTCTTTGCTATGTCTGCTGCGGCCGCATCATCAATTAGGCCTAATGCCTGTAACGCACTTCCTGCAACAGAATAAGAAGAGTCGTAAACTGCTTTCATAAATAAAGGTTTGTATTCCTGCTTTTTATATTTGCCCAGCAGATCAATAGCTTCTGCCTGCACGGTTTTTCGGGGATCTTTTTCAGCAAGAGGCACGAGGTATTTTTCTACTGATCGCTTTACTGTATCATTATCCATGTTAAGCTCGTAAAGGACAAGAGATCTAATGCGCCAGGATTTATCGCTCAAAGCTTTCTCCAAAAAATCTACTGCCTTGGCATCTGGTTGTTGTTTTGCGGCAAAAATTATAGCCTCTCTTCTGTCAACATACAAACCTGCATGATTATATTGGTAAATAAATTCGTCAAGGCTTTTATTATCTGTTTTCTCACAAACCAGCGTTTTATCTCCGTCTACATTTATTAAAGAAGGTTTTGCATTGGCAGTAAAAGAAAATGTATCTGATTGGTGCTTCATCCAAACATTGTATCGTTTTTTATTGCCACCTTCATAAACATCAATAGCAACAGGCATTTGAAAAATGTTTCCGCTTTGTGCCTGTTTTATAAAAACTGTGGCTGTTTTGCCGGCAGCATCATAAGCATAATTGATTTCTAATTTCGGGTGCCCGCTACCGTAATACCATTCATTAAAGAACCAGTTTAAATCTTCGCCGGTAACTTCTTCAAAAGCAAGGCGCAATTGCTGGGCTTCCGCATTGCCGTATTTATGTTTGTTGAGATATAGGTTTAGTGATTTAAAGAAAGCGCTGTCACCAACATAATTGTGCAGCATGTGTAAAATGCAACCGCCTTTGGGATAGCTAACATTATCAAAAACATCCCATGGATCTTTGTAATAAAAGCGAACGAGGTTTTTTGCGGTATCACCAGGATTCCCCAGGTAAGTTCTCATATTGCGGTTATTCCATGCATCGCCTTCATCTTTGCCATATTTGTATTCATACCAAAGTGTCTCACTGTAATTAGCAAAAGATTCATTCAGGGTAATATTGCTCCAGCTTTCGCAGGTAACATAATCGCCAAACCAATGGTGAAATAATTCATGTGCAATAATATCTTCCCATATATTGCCATCTGTAAGTTCTCTTGCATCCTGTTGCGCATTTTCTGCATGTAAGGTAGCAGATACGTTTTCCTGTGCGCCCGCAACGAAATCTCTTCCTGTAATTTGATCATACTTAGGCCATGGGTAGTCTACCCCGGTGATCTTTGAAAAGAAACCAATCATCTCCGGAGTAAGACCGAATATTTTTCTTGCGACCGTGGCATATTCTTTCTCTACATAATAATTTACATCTTTTCCTTTATAACTATCCTTTACAATAGTATAATCACCTACGGCAAAAAAAAGCAAATAGGGAGCAAAAGGCAAATCCATTTTCCATGTGTCTGTTCGTGTACCGTCTCCGTTAGTCTTTTGATTTGCCAATAATCCATTGGAAAGGGTAACATATTTTGATGGAACCGTTAATATTATTTCATCTGTTGTTTTTTGATTGGGTTTATCAATAGTAGGATACCAGGAAGAATTGTGTTCGGGTTCGCCAAATGTCCAAATCTGAGTAGGCTTATTCTTTTCTTCTCCCTGTGGATTAATAAAATATAAGCCTTTAGAATCGGCTGACGGCCATTGGTGATCGTTTGGCCTGGACACATAATCAATATAAATTGTATAATTTTCGTTTGCTTTATAAACTTTATTAAGGGTGATGCGAAGGGTTAAACTATCATAACTGAATTTAAGGGGGATATTTTTACCTCCTGTTACTAATGAAATTTCGTTAATGGTCATTGCCTTGGAATCGAGACTCAAAGAATCTGTTGGATAAAAATGAGGATGAAAGGTTATCCAGGCTTTGCCATACATCCAGGCTTTTTTATAATCAAATTTCAGATCAAGCTTTGTATGTACGAGATCATTAATTTTGGTTGCGCTGCTTCGGTATATTTTTTCCCAGGGCGCTTCTTTAGTTGTATCAGTTATTTGGGCATAAGATACCGTACACGCCAGCATGAAGCCGCAGATTATTAGTTTTTTCATTACAATAAATTTTAAAAGATAATACCAAAATACAATTATTAATTATTAGTGTCGCCATGAAATATATAAATGGCAGAATATTTTTATTCATCTTTAAAGTGATAATTATAAAATCCCGGCCTTGCTAATTTCACTTGCGTATAACTGTTGCCGTTATACAGTCTTGAGTAAATATGGCTGACGCAAATGACCGAATACCTTTTCGGCTCAATTTTTAGATTACTGTCACCATCACTACAGATAAGAATAAATCAATTCTAAAAAATCAGTATCTTGGGCAAACTAAAAATTCCCCTTAAAACAAACTGATTATGTCAAAAAGAGCAATTGTGTTTATACATGGATTATGGATACATGCCAGTTCCTGGCAGCCCTGGATGGATTTCTTCAATCAACATGGTTATGAAACATTAAACCCTCCGTGGCCGGGAGATTCAGCCACAGTTGCTGAATGCCGTGCCAATCCGCAGTCTATTGCCAACAGGGGCGTTACAGAAGTTGCCAATAGCTATGCAAAAGTAATCGCTACACTTCCTGAGCCACCAATTGTTATAGGCCATTCTTTTGGCGGCCTTCTTGCCCAGGTTATATTGGGGCGTGGCATTGCGGCTGCCGGTATTGCTCTTGATCCGGCTCCCATAAAAGGAGTTTGGCAGCTACCATTTTCAGCACTTAAAGCTTCGTTTCCGGTACTCGGAAATCCATTCAATCTTAAGAAGGCAATCTCTCTGACTTTTAACCAATTTAAATATGGTTTTGCCAATGCACTTTCGGAAGAAGAAGCAAAAGAATTGTATGATAAATGGACCATACCCGCTCCTGCCCGCCCGCTTTTCCAGGCTGCCTTTGCATCAATAGCAGGGGTGGAAACAAAAGCAGATACTGCAAACTCTACCCGTGGGCCATTACTTATTACCGGGGGTGAAAAAGATCACATTGCACCACCTATACTTGGTAAGGCATCGGCAAAAAAATATAATTCATCGGTAATAACAGAATTTAAATTGTTTGAAGGCAGGGGACACTCCCTTGCTTCAGACCATGGATGGAAGGAGGTGGCCGAGTACTCACTTGCATGGCTTAATAAGAATGGATGGTAGCATTCATTGCAATGGCTGTAACTACCGTTAATGATTAATCGAAAAAAAATTATAGATAAATAATATTGAATGATCCAAATTCGACCTGGGAAAAAAAATAATTCTCCTATTACGACTTCAGAACCGCAACATTCATTTGGATGGCTAATCCTTTGGGCTGTAGGCCTTTCACGCCCCTACAGAAAGTTGGTCGTTTTTATTCTTCTTGCGATGTTGATAGAGACAGTTGTGGGACTGGCTGCACCATGGCCACTTAAAATAATTATTGATAATGTAGTTGGCCATCATGCTTTGCCTCACTGGCTTCAATGGATGGATGTTATTTTCCCCACAGAAAATAAACTTCAATTGGCTGCTGTTGCCGCCGTTAGTTTCATAATAATTACAGTTCTTGGCTCACTGGCAGGCGTACTCGATAATTACTACAATGAAAAAGTAGCTCAATATGTAGCGAACGATCTGCGCCGCCGCATTTATCATCATCTTCAGCATTTGTCCCTGTCTTATTACGATACACATCAAACCGGCAAATTATTAAGCACTATTACTTCAGACGTATCAACTATACAGGATTTTGCATCATCAACACTTCTAAACATTTTGGTTGATGCACTCACCATTTTAGGTATGGTTGTAATTATGTTTTTTATCAATCCTGATTTTACGCTTGTGGCGCTTGCGGTTACTCCGTTTTTATTATTTTTTGTTGCCCGCTTTAAAAAAGTAATGAAGAAGGCCACCAGGGAGGTGCGAAAAGATCAAAGCAGTATGTTTGTTGTAATGCAGCAGGGACTTGAATCTATTCGTGCTGTAAATGCATTTGGGCGGCAGGATTTAGAAGAAGATAAGCTGAAAAAAATAAGTGAAGAAACGGTTCATGCTGCGCTAAAGGCAAGAAAAGTAAAGTCAGCAATTTCTCCCGCCGTTGCAATAGTTGTTTCATGTTGCACTGCGTTTGTTTTGTGGAGAGGAGCAAGCCTTGCTCTTAGTGGCGCTATGACCGTCGGTGTTCTTACTGTTTTTCTTTGGTATATGAGTAAGTTTTTTAGTCCTGTTCAGGATCTTGCAAAAATGTCAACTACAGTGGCACAGGTAGCAGTAGCATTGGAACGGATTCAGGCTATTTTAGATACCAATACAATCATTCTTGAAAAGCCGGGTGCGGCGGATCCCGGTAAATTGAATGGTGATATTGTTTTTGAGCAGGTATGTTTTGCTTACGATCCGCAATCGCCGGTACTTAGTGATTTTAATCTCGCAATTACCTGTGGCCAGCGAATTGGCATTTGCGGTCCCACCGGGAGTGGTAAGTCAACCATCGTAAGCCTGATCGCCCGCTTTTATGATCCGGTGAGTGGAAATATTTTCATAGATGGAAAAAATATTAAAGACTTTACACTTGATGGGTTGCGCACCCAGATTGGATTTGTATTGCAGGATACCGTTTTATTTTATGGCTCCGTTCTTGAGAATATTGCCTACGGAAGACCGGAGGCAACCGAAGCAGAAATCATAGAAGCGGCAAAACTTGCCAATGCTCACGATTTTATCATGAAGATGCCTCATGGGTATAATACTTTGGTAGGAGAAAGAGGCGTTACCCTGTCCGGCGGACAGCGGCAACGTATTGGTATTGCCCGGGCAGTGGTTCGTAATTCACCTATTCTTATTTTGGATGAACCTACAGCAGCTCTTGATACGGAATCTGAAAAAATTGTTATGGAAGCATTAGAAAAATTAATGATTGGAAGAACCGTGATTACCATAGCGCACAGATTAAGTACCATTCGCGATGCCAATAAGATCATTGTACTTAATAATGGTTTTGTTGCAGAAGAAGGCACGCATGAAGAACTTATGGAAAGAGGAGAAATTTATGCAGATCTTTATAATGTACAGGATTGGACAAATCATTCTATCCACAAAAAAGCTGAATAACTAAATGCTATTCTGATAAAAGTATGATTTAACTTTCCAAAAAATACTATTAATTTAAAACGTAACCTAAATCAAAAACGAAGCTTATGTCTCATCGCTCCATAATCGTTCTGCCTGATGATACGGGGCAGGAAATTATTGCTGCAATTGAAAGTGCCAAAGAATTTATCCTGGTAAAAATGTTTCTTTTTTCGGATCCAGGGCTTATATCCGCCATTATTGCCGCAAGGAAACGTGGTGTAAAAGTCAGGGTAATGCTCAATCCGGCGAGGAGAAGCGGTGAAGAAGAGAATGAAGATACCCGCAAAATATTAGAAGAAGCAGGAATAGAAGTAAGGGACAGTAATCCTGAATTTACGATCACTCATGAAAAATCTATGGTGATAGATGAACGGGTTGCTTTCATAAAATCACTAAACTGGGAAACCAAAAACTTAACTGAAACAAGGGATTATGCTATCCTCACTTATCATCCACATGAGGTGAAAGAAATTACTTTATGTTTCGAAGCAGACTGGCATCGTACCGTTTTTGATCCGGGAGAAAATATGAATTTGATTTGGTGCAGCAATAACGGAAGAACAAGAATAGCAAAGTTCATTGATGAAGCAAAGCATTCTCTTTTTGTGCAGAACGAACGTTTCCAGGATTTGGTAATTATTGAAAGGCTTGTGCACGCAGCGGCTCGTGGCGTAAAAGTGCATGTGATGGCGCGGCCTCCGCACACATTGAAAATGGAAAAGCTCGTGGAAGGTGTAGGAGGCTTGCGAATAATGGATGATGTGGGTATTAAAATACATAAACTTAAGTTGCTGAAGCTGCATGGTAAAATGTTGTTAGCTGATGGCTGCCGTGCTATCGTTGGTTCTATTAATCTTACCCCTGGCAGCTTTGATCACCGGCGTGAACTTGCTATTGAAGTTCATGATCCGTCAGTTATAGAAAGGCTAAAGAGAATTGCACATTACGATTGGGAAAACTCTCATACCCTTGATCTGTCTGACCAGGGACTTATTGAAGACCTTGATGATATGGGCACACGTGGAATTGAGAAGTTGGTTCTTAATGAGGAAAAAGCAGATGAACATGAACACAATCATGAACACAACCATAATCACGATCATAAACACAAACATAAACATGATAAGTAAATAATGTCGTATTCTTTTAAAAAATTTTATTATTGAAAAGATGATGGTGAATTTATTATAGCTAAATATACCCATGTGTACAGGCAATTTTGATTTGTTTTTAATTTATATAATTATTTATGCGTAAAATCCTTTTAGTTTTTTTTCTTTTTATAATTGCGTATTCATCTTCATCTCAAAATAAGGATGCTTTAGTAGCTACAAATCAAAATGGTATTCAACGGCCTAAACTTGTGATAGGTATTGTAATAGACCAAATGCGTTGGGACTATCTTTACCGGTACTACAATCGTTACCAGGATGATGGAGGCTTTAAGCGATTACTGAACCAGGGATTTTCCTGCGAGAACACGTTTATTCCCTATACACCTACAGTTACGGCATGCGGCCATACCTGCATTTATACCGGCTCTGTGCCTGCAATTGATGGCATAACGGGTAACGATTGGTGGGATTATAATCTTTCCCGGTTGATTTATTGTACAGATGATGATAGTGTAAAAACTATCGGCGGTAATACTGACGCGGGTAAAATGAGTCCACACAATTTAGTGGTAACAACAATAGGAGATGAAATGCATCTGGCCACAAACTTTCATAATAAAGTTATTGGGATTGCATTAAAAGATCGGGCTTCAATTTTACCGGCAGGCCATAGCGCTAACGGAGCGTATTGGTATGA
>CBIGQT010000138.1:0-7160 GCA_966191655.1 uncultured Ginsengibacter sp. | reverse complement strand
AAGAATCACATCATAATAAGAAAAAGAAGTTCCAGTTTTTGATTGATAAATGGGGTGTTGATCTGCAAAGTGAACATGAACGCTACTTAGTTGAAAAACATTTTAAAAAGCCGGTAATTTTAACCAACTATCCAAAAGAAATAAAAGCATTTTATATGCGACAAAATGATGATGGAAAGACAGTTGCTGCAATGGATATTCTTGCTCCTGGAATTGGAGAAATTGTTGGCGGCTCTCAAAGGGAAGAGCGGCTTGACAAACTGGAAGAACGTATGAAAGAAATGAACATTCCCGCTGAAAATCTGTATTGGTATTTGGATACGAGAAAATTTGGATCATGCCCACATGCCGGCTTTGGGCTTGGTTTTGAGCGCTTAGTTCAGTTTGTTACGGGCATGACTAATATACGTGATGTTATCCCTTTTCCGAGATTTCCCAAGAATGCGGATTTTTAATTTTTAAAAATGGCGTCAAAGGATGATTAGTAGCGGTGAAATATTTATTGAAATAGCTTCGTCTTTATTGCTTTTAAATTATAAATAGGGGAACTTGTATACTGTTGTAATAAATAGAATACGGCCATAAAAAGGGATTGATAAAATATCAATAGCTAAATACAAACTTTTTTTGTAATTTGTTCTATTCAAGTTGTATTTCACAATTTTAATTTCAAATAATATATACATGACAATTCCTGTTGTTGATTTGAATAATTTTGTAAATGGCAGTGCCGAACAGAAATCAGCTTTTGTTCAACAACTTGGGAAAGCGTATGAGGATGTTGGATTTGTTGCCGTAAAAAATCATGGCATTCCTGCAGACCTTATTGCAGATCTTTATAAATATGTTCAGCAATTCTTTTCCCTTCCTTCTGAAAAGAAAAAAAAATTTGAAAATCCTGAATTAGCGGGCCAGCGAGGTTATACATCTTTCGGTAAAGAGCATGCCAAAGGAAGTGATGCTCCGGACCTTAAAGAATTTTTTCAATATGGACAAGTTGTTCCTGGTGATCGTAAATTAAAATCGCAGTATCCGGATAATGTAAAAGTCAATGACATTCCCGGATTTAATGAAACTTTTTTTAAAGCCTATAGAGCGTTTGAAAAATCAGGAAAATCTTTATTACAGGCTATTGCTCTGTATCTGAATTTAAATGAACATTATTTTGACGACTTTGTAGAGGAAGGTAATTCAATTGTCCGGGCCATCCATTATCCGCCAATAACATCAGAACCAAAAAGCGCCATACGGGCTGAACAGCACGAGGATATTAATCTCATAACACTACTTGTTGGTGCTTCTGCTGATGGCTTACAAATTCTTACCAAAAATAATGAATGGGTAAATGTAACTTCTCTTCCTGATCAAATTGTTGTAAATGTTGGTGACATGTTACAACGCCTAACAAATAACAAATTAAAAAGCACCACTCATCGCGTAGTAAATCCACCAAGAGAATTATGGCATACTTCCCGATTTTCAATTCCTTTTTTTCTTCACCCAAAATCTGATATGAGCCTTGCAACACTTAAAAGCTGCGTCGATAATAAACACGAAAAGGCTTATGAGGATACTACTGCCGGTGAATACCTTGATGAAAGACTAAGAGAAATTGGGCTAAAAAAATAAAATTATTTCTATTAATAAATAATCAGGAATGATATATTAATTACAGTTTATTGAATTCAAAAATGGTATTGTTCAGGCATGTTCCCTATCTAAAGGCTGTCTTTTTTTATACGATCTCTGCTTTTGGCGGCCCTCAGGGACATTTCGGAATGATGATGAAAACCTTTGTGGAAAGACGGAGGGATATTACCAAAGAAGAATTAATGGAATATATAGCTTTCTGTCAATTACTACCAGGTGCTACTTCTACACAAACGATAACATTAATAGGTTATAAAAGGGGGGGCGTTCCCTTAGCGGTTCTTACACTTTTAATTTGGATTTTGCCTGCCAGTATTTTAATGGGCTCTTTTTCTTTTCTTGTTCAATACATAAATACATACCATGTTAGCCTGAATGTTTTTTCTTATGTGCAGCCAATGGCTGTTGGCTTCATCGCTTTTGCTGCGTTTAGAATGTATAAAATATCAATTAAAAGTACCATTACATTTCTTATTATGCTGGTAGGATTATTTGCAACTTATCTCCTCTTTAAAACACCATGGGTATTTCCAATACTTATTATTTTAGGTGGGGTGGTTACAAACTTTAGTGATAAAAGAATTCCTGAGAGAGAAAATATCAGGCCTAAACAAATAAAATGGACCAATATTTGGCTATTCCTGCTTCTTTTTATAATAGTTGGATTTTTAAGTGAAACAGCACGCAGGCATAATTGGCAAGATAAAAGAGCCTTTAATCTTACAGAAAATGTTTACCGGTTTGGAAGCCTGGTTTTTGGCGGTGGCGATGTTCTTATGCCAATGATGTATGAACAATATGTGGTAAGGAAAAAAACGCAATATTTAACAAAAGAGCAATATCTGACCGGATGGGGATTAGTTCGGGCAATACCCGGACCTGTTTTTTCGGTAGCTTCTTATACAGGCGGTATGGTACTGAAAGATATGGGTAAATATATGCAGATCCTCGGTTGTATTATTGGTTGTATTGGGATTTTTCTTCCAAGTGCTTTACTGGTATTATTTTTTTATCCCGTTTGGCACAATCTAAAAAAATATGTCATTGTTTTCAGGGCTCTCGAAGGAGTCAATGCTGTCGTTGTTGGAATAATGGGGGCGGCTTTTCTTTATCTTTTGAAGGATATTTCCATTACAGCTCTAAACACAGTTAGCTTTGTAAATATATTTGTAATTATAGGCACTTTTCTATTACTAAACTTTACAAAAATAAGATCTCCTTATATTGTAATGGGTTGCCTCATTCTCGGATTGATAGTTTAGTCATCAGATGTAATACTGTTGACTTTCAATCTCTTCTTTAACAATATCAGGCACCAGATATCTAATCGATTTTTTCAAACGGATTAACTCACGGACATGCGTACTCGAAATTTCCAGCAAAGGCGCCTGAAGCATTGTAAGCCTGGCTTTCAGCTTTTCTTTTACTTTAAATCCCGGCCTTTCATAAATATAGATTTCGTAGTTTTTTAAAAGTAACTCATAATTTTTCCATCTCTTTATATTGGTAAAACTATCGCTGCCCATAATTATTGAAAATGTGGTTTGCGGATACTTCTCAGATAAATAGGCCATAGTATCAATTGTGTATGATGGCTTTGGAAGTCTAAATTCAATATCGTTCGTCCTAAGTTTTTTTTCTCCTTCAATGCAAAGATCAATTAGGTGTTTACGATGTCGCTCATTTAAAAGTGTTCGTTCTTTTTTTAAAGGGTTTTGTGGAGAAATCACAAACCAAACCTGGTTTAATGAAGTATTATTTGCTATATGATTTGCTATTATGAGGTGCCCAATGTGAATGGGGTTGAATGATCCAAAATACAATCCAACTGTCAAAAGCTATTTTTTTAATTATAAAAACTCTACGTTAATTTTCTCTGCCTCATCAAGTCGGAGACTCAGAGAATATCCCGAAACCATAATATAGATAGGATCCCCGAAAGGTGCTTTTTTCCAAACTGTGATTTCTTCGTCAGGAAGACAGCCCATTTCCATTAGTTTTAAAATAATTTCATCATTTTCAAATGACTTAATTTTTACTTTTGTACCCGTTTTTATCTGCGCTAAATTCATCATAGTAAAATCTGATGGTAAATATATCATTCATCCCTTGTACTTTATTTCGATTTTAGAAATACTATTAGTTGAAAACAATTAGATTTAATAATAACGGCATTTCACCTGGAATTAAAAATAAAAACTACTTAAAAGATTTTCTAAGAGAAGTATTTGCTAATGAACAGGTCGAATTTAAGTCTGTAACCTATATTTTTTGCACCGATATTTTTTTGTTAGGTCTCAATCAGAGATATCTAAATCATGATACCTACACAGACATCATTACATTCACACTATCCGATAAATTAAGCCCGATTGTCTCTGAAATATATATTAGTGTAGAAAGGGTTAAGGAAAATTCACTTTCTCTAACCGTGAAATATCCCCATGAACTTTATAGAGTAATGATCCATGGCATTCTTCATTTATGTGGCTTTTCTGATCATTCCCTTAAAGAAAAGAAAATAATGCGCCAAAAGGAAGACTTTTATCTTTCTAAATATAATTTCACGTGAAACGTTTCACGTGAAACAAATTGCATGCTTATTTCAAATGGGGTAATTTTGCCAAATGTTCCCAGATTATGATGTTATTGTAGTTGGTGCCGGACACGCGGGGTGTGAGGCTGCCGCTGCTGCCGCCAATTTAGGCAGCGACGTACTTCTTATTACTATGAATATGCAAAATATGGGGCAAATGAGTTGTAATCCCGCAATGGGGGGGATAGCAAAAGGCCAAATTCTCCGGGAAATTGATGCTCTTGGAGGATTTTCAGGTATTGTGACTGATGAAACAATGATTCAATTCAGGATGCTTAACAAAAGTAAAGGGCCTGCTATGTGGAGCCCCAGAGCACAGAGCGACCGTCTGCAATTTTCGACGAAATGGAGACTGCTATTAGAAAGCTTAACACATCTGGACTTTTACCAGGATTCTGTAGTTGGCTTGCTAAAAGAGAATAACCTAATTAAAGGAGTAAAAACAGCTTTAGGGCATGAAATTCGGTCAAAATCTGTCATACTTACAAACGGAACTTTCCTTAATGGAATAATTCACATTGGAGAAAAACAATTAAAAGGTGGAAGAATGGCGGAAAAATCTTCCTCCGGTATTACGGAACAATTAACTGAGTGGGGCTTTGAAAGCAGTCGTCTTAAAACGGGTACACCCCCAAGAATTGATGGCCGATCCCTTAATTATTCAAAACTGGAAGAACAAAAAGGGGATACCGAAATAACCGGCTTTTCGTTTTTAAATACTAAAAAACCAGAAAGGCAATTAAGTTGCTGGATTACTTACACAAATTCCGAAGTACATAAGATATTACAATCAGGTTTTCACGAAAGTCCTATGTTTCAGGGTAGAATAAAAGGACAGGGGCCGAGATATTGTCCAAGCATTGAAGACAAAATCAACAGGTTTGCTGAAAGAGACAGGCACCAGCTTTTTGTGGAGCCCGAGGGATGGAACACTATTGAAGTCTATATAAATGGATTTTCTTCCTCTTTATCCGAAGAGATTCAATATAAAGCACTTACAAAGGTGGCGGGCTTTGAAAGTTGCAAAATGTTCAGACCTGGATATGCAATAGAGTATGACTATTTTCCTCCTACACAATTAAAGCTTAGCCTGGAAACTAAGCTAATTAAAAACTTATTTTTTGCAGGGCAGATTAATGGAACTACAGGGTATGAAGAAGCTGCCTGCCAGGGCCTGATTGCTGGTATTAATGCTCATCAGACTGTTGTAAGTGAGAAACCCTTTTTTCTTAAAAGAAATGATGCATATATAGGAGTATTAATTGATGATTTAATCAATAAAGGCACAGATGAGCCGTACAGGATGTTTACGAGCAGAGCTGAGTATCGAACGCTGTTGCGGCAGGATAATGCAGATCTGCGCTTAACTGAAAAAAGTTTTAAGATTGGTTTGGCTTCTGATGAAAGAATGAGTAAGGTTAATAATAAAAAAGCCGAAATCGCAAAGATTTTACAGGTTTTAGAAGAAGTAAAATTGGAGCCTGATGAAATGAATAATTATTTAATTGAACGAGCTTCTTCGCCCTTGAATTCTAAAATTAAAGCTTCTCAATTGCTTCTACGACCTGCTTTAAGTATAAAGGAAATAAGTAATTGTTCTCCTGCGCTTAAAGACCTGACGGACTCTTTCTCAGTTGAAGCAATAGAACAAGCCGAAATTGAGATTAAATATGAATCATATCTGGAAAAAGAAGAAGAATTAGTTAAGAGGATGAGCACGCTTGAAAATCAGGTGATACCTGACAATTTTAATTATGACAAAATTATTTCTCTTTCAAATGAGTCTCGGCAAAAGTTTAATAAAATTAAACCCCAAACCCTTGGCCAGGCTAGCCGGATAAGCGGAGTAAACCCAAGTGATGTACAAATGCTCATGGTGTACATGGGCAGATGATAATGCAAATAGCATTTACGCCTAACCGTTATAAATTTTTATAATGAACTTAGAATTTACTAATGAAACATCGAAAGCAGTTGTTTTTGCTTCAGTAAAAAATTTTTTAGTAGAAAAAGGATTAAAAATTGTAAAAATAGATGAAGAGCGTCCCTGGGGTGGATTTTTTGTGATTGATGAATCACAAGCTTTACAATTTAAAAAAGAGTTTTTTGCCGGTACTGTTGAAAACAGTGACAGTAATAAGGATAAACTGAGTCCAAAAATATTAATAGTAGCAGCAGATAAAAGACTCAGTTGGCAATACCATCATCGCCGTTCAGAGATATGGAAAGTCATTGGGGGTGAAGTCGGAATAAAAAGAAGTAATAATGACGAAGAAGGGCCTCTTGAAACAAAAAAAGTAAATGAGCTTATTTCTTTACAACAAGGTGAAAGGCACCGGCTTATGGGTCTTAAATCCTGGGGAATAATTGCAGAAATTTGGCAGCATACCGATCCGGAACGTCCCAGTGATGAAGAAGATATTGTCAGGGTTCAGGATGACTTCGGAAGATAGTTTCGATTAGCCATGTACGTTAGTATCCAATTTGGCGCCTCCTTTAATAATGTTTTTTTCTCCATAAAATTCTATAAAAATAAAAAGGAAGTGTTTTTTAAGAAACACTTCCCTAATGTGGTGTGGGGCGGGATCGAACCGCCGACACAAGGATTTTCAGTCCTTTGCTCTACCGACTGAGCTACCGCACCAACGGGCGGCAAAAATATAAATATTCACCTGAAATAAAAATTCATTTTTCAAAAGCTAAAATAAATTGAAGATGCTTCTGAAAAATTAATTTCCATACTCGCATAAAAATTTTATGCGCATAATTTTTAATTGCTCGAACGTATAATTACCATCTGCAAGTTCTTCTCTCGCAATATCAAGACTGGATGTTTGGCATCCTTTAAAATAATCAATGATTTCTTCCTGCTCATATTGCTCTACCAGATCTTCAATAGCATAATCAAGGTTAA
>CBIGQT010000137.1:0-7251 GCA_966191655.1 uncultured Ginsengibacter sp. | reverse complement strand
CATAGTGTTATAACACTTTAGTAGGTACAATGATTTTATGAATATAATTTTTTTGAATGAAGTCTTTACTTCATGGTATTAATTATGCAGTTGAAACCAGGGTTGGTTTTTATTTAGTATTCACAATATCAGTATCAGAAGTTACAGTTGCTCTGGCTTCTACCTGGCTTTTATATTTTATAAGTGCACGCGCTATAGATTCTGCAATTTCCTGTTGGCCTGTTTCACTATTCAAATAGCGTTCATCATCATAATTATCAATGAAGCCCGTTTCAACTAATACCGCAGGCATTTGTGTTGCTTGTAAAACCCAAATCCCTTTTTGACGCTGGTGTACACCAAGATCAGGACGGCCGATACTATCTATGTCTTCCTGGATATTGGATGCAAGTTTATAGCTTCTTTTAAAGTAATTTTGAGTATATAATAATGCTTTCGCTCTCCATTCAGGACTATCTTCATTAATATCAAGTGTGCTGTCATTCTCATCTGTTGTAAAAAGAAGATCGCTGGTTTCCATCGCTTTTATTTTCTCATCAGTTTTATGAGCCGCAAATATCCAGGTGCTGGTTCCTTTTCTGTCTGTGGGAAGTTTATAATATTGTCTTGTAGGAACTGTGTGCGTGTGAGGAGTTGATATTTTTTTTCTACTTTTTCCCTTTCCGGTATATTTTATAGTATAATACCTTTCCTGGTGGTAGCCTATAATGCGTGAGGCTGTTCTGAGGTCTACAGCATCGGCATGAATGCATACAAAAAGATCACCGTGATAATCGTTTGCAATCTTTGCTTTTTCCCTGGGATTTTGATAAATATCAGTTGTACGGGTTGGAATAATATTAACGTCAGGTAATTGTTTTTTTAATTCGTCAATTAACTTTAGTGCAATAGCCAGGGTCACATCTTTTTCTTTGGAATTTAAGGAACCTTCATATTCACTGTGTGCGCCATCATCCGTTCCGCCATGGCCGGCATCAACAATTATTGTTTTTATTTTTTTTGAAGACTGTGCATGAGCAGTTGAGCAAAGAAGTATCAGCGATGATGATAAAAGAAAAAAAGAAAACAATTTTTTAAATACAAACATTTAGGTATGTGGTTTTAATGGGGTCAGTGATCTTGGTTTTATAATCTTCACAAATCATTAATTGGATTATCTCTATTTTTGTTTCCTACTGCTATGGACATGATAAACAAAGTTAGCCTTAAATACATATCAGCACTGATGGTTCCTGCTATTCTATGTATTCTAACAGTTCAAAGCAAGGATAAATATTTCAATTCTTCCTTTTCTTTCAAATTTTTAACTTCATCTTCAGACACTATAGTTCCGGCAAAGAAAAATAATATTTCTGTTGAGGAAAAGCTAAAATCACAAAACGATACTTTACCCCAAAAAATTGTTGCGGCGGCGGATACATTTCACTTAAATAAAAATGATACACTTCTAAATAAGAATGATACACTGCCTTTAGCCGACACTTCGCTTTTGAAAAAGGCTGCTGATACACTGAAATACAAAACCGCTAAAAATGCGCCGGATACGGTAATTGAATATACTGCTGAAGATTCTATGGTGGTGAGCATACCGACAAAAACAATAACGTTGTATGGTCAGAAGGCAACTACACAATACAAAGGCAATAATCTTACTGCGCCTATAATAGCAATTGACCAGGAAAAAGGTAATCTTACTGCTTCTATAAAAAAAGACAGCACCGGCAAAGTAATTTCGTTACCTACTTTTAAGCAAGCTGATTTTGTTGCCGAAAGTTATTCTATTATTTATAATATTAAAAGCGGTAAGGGAATTACGAAGAGTACCTATACTACCCAGGGACGAATGTATGTATATGGGGAGGCTATTAAAAAAGTTGACAATAACGTGTTTTATGCCGCCCGTGCAAGATTTACAACCTGCGACCTTGATACGCCACATTTTGCATTTGTAAGTAACAAAGTAAAATTCATCAGTAATAAAATTGCCGTTACAGGTCCTGTGCATCCTGAATTTGAAGGAGTACCTATTCCGATTTATTTTCCATTCGGTATTTTCCCACTGCAACAGGGAAGACATTCAGGATTACTGCAGGCAACTTTTACAACCAATGAACAAAGAGGTATCGGGCTCGAAGACCTGGGTTATTATAAAGTGGTTAACAAATATTGGGATGTTATTTTCAGGACGAGTATTTATTCGTATGGCGGATGGACGTTTAGCGTAAACCCGAGATACAAGAAAAATTACCGGTATGGCGGGAACCTTGCATTTGACGTACAAAATTTTAATACTAATTTTAAAGGAGATCCCGACTTCGTTCATAACCGGACTTATCATATTGCCTGGAGTCATAGTATGGACACCAAAGCCAGGCCGGGTGTAAGTTTCAATGCAAATGTAAATGCCGGAAGCAGTGAGTACAATGCTAACGTTCCTAATAATCCGAGTGTAAATTTCAATAACCAGTTACAATCTTCAATTGCATATGCTAAAACCTGGAAGGATAAACCTTTTAATTTAACGGTTACGGCAAATCACAACCAGAATACTAATCTAAAAGTTATAAATGTTAATCTTCCGTCTGTAGGTTTTAATGTGGCAACCATTTATCCTTTCCGAAAAAAAGAATCTGCCGGAACACCTAAGTGGTACGAAAATCTTGGTGTTGCTTATAATGGAAATGCACAAAGTCTTTTCTCATTTTATGATACACTGCCTCATATTTTTCAGCAGATTGCAGACACGTTCCAATTCGGAGCTCACCACTCAGTGCCCATTACATTATCACTTCCTCAAATGGGTGATTTTCAGGTAGGGCCTTCCGTTAGTTACGATGAAACCTGGTATCAAACTAAAACAGTATATAGTTGGGACTCGTCTGCCAAAAAATTAGATACGGCGAGAGAGAAGGGATTTTATACTGCGAGGCACATGTCTTTCGGGCTTAGTGTTTCTACAAGAATTTTTGGTTTAATAACCTCAAAAAGTAAAGATTCAAAAATAGTGGCTGTTCGTCATGAGATTACTCCAACACTGGGAGTTTTTTACACACCAAATTTAAACAGCAGCAGTTTTTATTATACCCAGGTTGATACAAACGGTTATAAGAGTCAGTACTCATATTATCAAACCCATAATATTTACCCATCCTATTCTTCCGGGCGATCCGGCGGCCTTAATTTTAGTTTAGATAATAATATTTCTATGAAGGTTCGAAATAAAAAAGATACAGGGCAAAACGCTATTAAGAAAATTTCCATTATAGATGGATTTAGCATTAGCGGAAGTTATAATTTCTTTGGAGACTCAATTAATTTTCCTTTGAGCACTTTTCCGGTATCCATCAGAAGTAATCTTTTCAACAAAATAAATATAACGGCAAGTGGCACTTTAGATCCTTATAAAGTAGATGCCAATGGACGGAGAATTCAAACTTTTGTCTGGAAAGACAATCCATTTTCATTAGGACGTCTTACAAATGGAAATATATCTCTCTCAACTGCACTGCAGGGAAAAAATAAAAAAGACGGCTCAACTGAAAAGCCTGAGTTTACTTCAGATGTTAATAATCTTAACGATCTTGGGTATACGCAGGAAGAATACGATGCAGAATCAGCCTATATAAGAAATAACCCCGGGCAATTTGCAGATTTTAATATTCCATGGTCATTAAACTTATCGTATAATTTAACCTATTCAAAATATTACTCAGCTCCCAGGGGATTTGTTTCTAATCTCACACAAAATTTAACTTTTGGAGGAACCTTAGGCTTGACAAAAAAATGGCAGGCTTCTCTTAACGGTTATTACAATATTACTGAAGGAGATCTTAACCAGATTTCTTTATCCTTATCAAGAGATTTGCATTGCTGGCAATTGTCTATAGCCGTTTCTCAAAGTCCTTTATCAAGGTTCTTTAGCATCACCGTTAGTCCTAAATCAACGTTATTAAAGGATTTAAGAGTTAACCGTACCAGGAACTATTATCCTACCTATTAATTTTTGGAATATCCTGCTTTTTTTACAACCTTTTTTAATATATATAGGTTACGAATCCTTCTTTGCTGTTTCAATATACTTTATCCATGTTTTAATAAAAAAAGCATTGCTTTCGTTGCTAAGCTTTGCATCAGATAAATGCATTGAAATTTTTACATTATCACAGGTAGAAGTAATTACATAATCTATTCTTTCTCCGGCTGCAAGCATAATTGCTCTTCCTGTAAATTTTATACAACCTATTTCATATTCTTTTATTTTACCAAAAGGAGGTTTCGATGAAAGTTTATTTTCTATTTCTTTCAATGCTTTTAAAAATTCAGGAAGTAATTTTTTTTCTACAGGGAATAAATCATTAAAATTATCTGCAGAAGTAACGGTGTTTGAATATTTAACCGGCTCCGAAATGTGTTGATCAAGCAATACATATTTTTGCGCTCTTACCCCGCTGGTTGAAAGTAAAATAAATAACAGTAAAGTGCATTTCATAAAAAGTTTCACAGAGTTATTTGTATTCACCAAAAACTGATCTTAAGGCATCTGAAATTTCTCCCAGGGTGCAAAAATTTTCAGCAGCTTTTATTACAACAGGCATTAAATTATTGTTATCGGAAGCACATTCTTTAATTTCCTGTAAACAGGCAACTGAAGCCGCATTGTTTCTTTCTTTTTTTAAAATAAGCAGCTTATTGGTTTGCACCTTTCTTATATCATCATTTATTTTAAAAGAAGGGGGTGGAGTTTCCTGTCCACTGGTAAACGAATTTACGCCAACTATTATTTTAGCGCCGGATTCCACTTTTTGCTGGTAAGCATAAGCGCTTGAAGCAATTTCATTTTGAATAAATCCCTGTTCAATAGCTGCAACACTGCCACCCATTTTATCAATGGTTTCTATTAGTTTTCCCGCAGCAATTTCCATGTCATTGGTAAGTTTTTCAACAAAATAGCTTCCTGCCAATGGATCGGCCGTATCGGCTACCCCGCTTTCAAAAGCGATAATTTGTTGCGTACGCAAAGCAATGGCTGCAGCTTCTTCCGTAGGAAGATTCAGCGCTTCATCGTAACCGTTAGTATGCAGGCTTTGCGTTCCTCCAAGCACAGCAGCAAGTGTTTGCACGGTAACCCTGCCGATATTATTTAATGGTTGTTGCGCTGTTAAAGTGCTCCCTCCGGTTTGTGTGTGAAAACGCAGCATCATTGCTTTTTCATCTGTGGCGCCTGCATCTTTCATAATTTTTGCCCACATCCTTCTTGCGGCTCTGAACTTGGCAACTTCTTCAAAAAGATTATTGTGTGCGTTAAAAAAGAAGGAAAGCCTTTTACCAAAAATATTAATATCAAGTCCTTTATGAATTGCTGCCTGCACGTATGCCTTACCGTTAGCCAACGTGAAAGCTATTTCCTGCACCGCAGTACTTCCTGCTTCGCGGATGTGATAACCTGATATTGAAATTGTGTTCCACTTTGGGAGTTCCTTACTGCACCATTCGAAAATGTCAGTAATGATCCGCATAGAAGGTTTCGGAGGATAAATGTAGGTGCCTCTTGCGGCATATTCCTTTAAAATATCATTTTGAATAGTACCCTGAATCTTTGAAAGATCAGTTCCCTGTTTTTTTGCTACGGCTACGTAAAAAGCAAGTAAAATAAAACCGGTGGCATTAATGGTCATTGAAGTTGAAATATCCTGCAGCCTGATATCTTTAAACAATGCTTCCATATCGTAAATGGAATCAATAGCAACACCTACTTTTCCTACTTCACCTTCCGATAGCGGGTGATCACTGTCGTAACCGATTTGAGTAGGAAGATCAAAAGCAACGCTTAATCCGTTTACTCCCTTTGAAATAAGATAATGATACCGTTGGTTACTATCTTCTGCGGTGCTAAATCCGGCATATTGACGCATCGTCCATAACTTACCGCGGTACATATCCGGCTGAATCCCGCGTGTAAAAGGAAATTCCCCAGGGACTTCTTTAAAATCTTTTGGGGCTGGTGAGTGATGTAGGTCGGGATAGGTATAAACCTTATTTATCTCTATTCCGCTATCAGTATATTTTTTATCCTCGTCTTTCATTTTTCAAATTAATACCATTCTCATGAAAAATGAAATTGAATGGCTTACATTATTTTTTGAGCCTCAAAGTTAAGGGCTTCCAGAACAATATTATGAAGAGACGCCTTGGGGTTATTGATGAGGAAATCTATAATCTGTTTATTAAGATCCATGGCAGATGCCTGGTATGGCATGGTAGCAGCGAGCTGGTTTACAACGTAAATATTTTGTTCTTTAAGATTATTAACAGCTCTCCATAACTCAGGTGAAACATATACCTGCTGGCTGACGTTATAATCATATTCCTGTTTAATAGCATCCACCAGGGACGATTGCATTTGACGTGAGGACAGTCCTGCGTAAGGAATACGCGATAATAAATTCTGTAGTGATATTCTTTCTGCGAGTAATGTAAGCCTTTCATAAGCCTGCAGTCTTAGTTTCAAAGTTTCAGGATTGGTAACAGTTTTCTCTTTAATATCTTTTTTTAAAGATGCAAAATCTGTAATCATCCAGATAACGGCTAAAAAAACAACACCCAGCAGTATAATTACAATGGTTTCAAATGTTGACATTGCGATAATTTAGATCAAAATTAATAATTCCCTACCAAAGGATTTGTAAATTTGCAAATGAATAAAGAGATAAATTGCAGACTAAAAACGTCTTTATAGTAAAGTTATTTTCATTTAGTAAAAAAATTATGGAAACGATCAACGAAACCCCGGTACGCTTTACGGAAGGTGCTGTTACAGAAATAAAAAGGTTAATGCATCAAATTAATGCTGATTCTGAAACATTTCTTAGGGTAGGAGTGAAAGGAGGTGGTTGTTCCGGCATGTCATACCTACTTGATTTTGACAGCAAAACAGAGAAAGATGAATATTTTGAAATAGATGGCATTCCCTGTATTATTAATCCTGCGCACAGTATTTATCTTTTAGATATGGAGATTAATTTTGAGGGTGGTCTTAACTCGAGAGGCTTTACTTTTAATAATCCGAACGCCAGTTCTACCTGTGGATGCGGGAGTTCATTTGGAGTTTAAATTTCTTTGCTTTTTCATTTTCGCTATAAGCCTACTGCCGGGAATTGGCCTGCCGGAAAATAATACTGCAAATACTTTCACAACAATTCTGTCGCGAAGCCAGGATTTCCGGTATTGTGTGTCTTTCTTTTCACCAGATAT
>CBIGQT010000136.1:0-7261 GCA_966191655.1 uncultured Ginsengibacter sp. | reverse complement strand
AACAAATAAGAAAATTACTAGGCATGCCTGCCACTGTTACTGAGCCTGGCAAATGGCTGATAAGCGAAACAAAAAAATCTGCAAATGTCTGGAAAAAAGAAAACAGTAAACTTTCTCCGAAAGAAGCATCAGAGATGGGTTTATCATTATCGGTACAGGAAGAAAATCGCGTAATGATAATGTATGAGAATGAATATTATATAACATTAGCCGACTACAGTTATGCTTATACAGGTGGTGCACATGGCAATTATGGGACCTCTCTTATTTCCATTAACAAGCAAAGCAGCAAACAAATGCAATTGGCCAATGTATTAAATGCAGAAGGAATTAAAATGCTACCTGCATATTTAGATAAAGTAGCACGCGTGCAATATGGCATAAAAAATAATCAGCCACTCGATCAAAATAATTTTCTTGTAAAAAAAATAGAGCCTTCAAAAAATTTTTATATAACAACATCAGGCATTGGTTTTTTATATGCTCCCTATGAAATAAAATCTTTTGCGGATGGTGACATTAATTTATTGGTGCCTTTTACAGCACTTAAATCATATTTGCAAGCTGACTTTAAATATTAAATTTTATTAGCTCTTTAAGATTCTACGCAACAACAGAAATTATTAATTTTCAAAAAATATATTATGATTACCATAAACGAAAGCAATATTACCATTATGGTAAATGATATGGATAAAGCCGTTAGCTTTTATGAAAGTATAGGCCTTACTTTAAAGCAACGCTGGGATAATCATTATGCAATGGTAACAGCTCCCGGCATAACCATTGGGTTACATCCATCAAATTCAAATGACACAAGTTCAGGTACCTTGTCAATTGGGTTTATGATTAATAAAATTGATGAAGCAAAATCATTACTTGATCAAAACAAGATTGAATGCACTCACGAAGATGATGGCAAATCGGGTATCTATCTTCATTTTAAAGACCCTTTCGGAACCAAATTATATTTTGTGGAGCCGAAATGGTATTAGTGAATACAGACTTATATTGCAGAGAGAATATTAAAGAACTTATGTTATGACAATAACAAAAGCAACATTGAAAGATATACCGCAACTAGTAGCATTAATCAACAGTGCCTATCGCGGAGATGATTCTAAAAAGGGGTGGACAACTGAAGCAGACCTGCTTGATGGTATAAGAACGGATGCCGTTAGTCTTGAAGAAATGATTGCTAACAAAGATGGTGTTTTTTTACAAGCTTTCAATGAACACAATGTATTGCAGGCTTGCGTATATCTTGAAAGAAGACAAAATAAAATGTATTTAGGAATGCTTACTGTTTCACCATTAGAACAGGCAAAAGGAATTGGCAGGCAACTTTTAATTGAGGCCGAAAAATATGCAAAGGAACAAAAATGTACTACTATCGAGATGACAGTAATTTCTCTTCGCACTGAACTTATTGCCTGGTATGAAAAAAATGGCTATTACAACACAGGAGAAACAAAACCTTTTCCCTCAGATATAAAATTCGGAATACCCAAACAACCACTCGAATTTATAGTAATGCAAAAAGAAATTTAATACCATTGAAAATTTTATTTTCAACATTTAAAATAATGATTTATTTTATTTTTGAATTATAAGCCAATTTAGCTCAGGTGGTAGAGCAGCACCCTCGTAATGTGCAGGTCGTTGGTTCGAGTCCAATAATTGGCTCATTGAAATTTAACTCAGTGGTAGAGCATCCCGATGCAATCGGGAAGAACGTTGGTTCGGGTCCAATAATTGCCTCATCGAAATTTAGTTTAGTCGTAGAGCATCCCGATGCAATCGGGAGGGTCGTTGGTTCGAGTCCAATAATTGACTCAGTGAAATTTAGTTCAGTCGTAGAGCATCCCGATGCAATCGGGAAGGTCGTTGGTTCGGGTCCAATAATTGGCTCATTAAAATTTAGAAATTATAATTTTTATTTTCGTTTAACCGGTACGGTTATAAGGTATAATGTTATCCCATTCATCCGCAGATGAGCGTGCTACAAAAGCCACAACCGGTTCTGTATCACTCATGTTAAAAACTTCATGTGGCACTCCCGGTTTTATATAAATAAAATCCCCTGCTTCATTCTCTAACACTTTTTTCAACCCGTCACCAAATTCATGACGAACGTTTCCATGTATGATATATAATATAAGTTCAAAACCTACATGAATATGAGCATAAGCAATACCGCCAGGCGGGATGGTAGCAATGTTAGCCGATAACTTTGCAGTACCCACATTTTTAGCAGACATGCCTTGTTTATAATGAATCCCATTCCAGTCTCTAACGGCTCCGCCACCACGTATTGTAAGTATCCCATCATGATCTTCTACTGCACTGCGGTCTATATCGTCTTTATCATTTTTCATATAATTTATTTAGAATTGTACAAACTTATTATTTTATAAATTACAAAAGCTGATAATTAACAAGTAATAAAATTTCTTTCAACAGATGACGATGATATAAATAATAAAAAAATATTTTTAAGCAGATTGATTTTTTATTTAAATATTCTCTATATTTAATTATCGATTGCTTAAGTCAACAATTTTTTTGCCCTCTTGCTGAACATCTGCTGATTTTTAAACAAAAATATTTCTTTAACCTAAACCAGTTTTATGAAGAAGCTTTCTTCGGTTATTACTATTATTGCACTTGCATCCGCAATTTTCATCTTTTCAAAATGCAGTGAAAGCACAGCAAATGATGAAGGGAATAAAAAAGATTCCACTGTAGTTTCAAATGCAGTTAATGGTGGCTATGAAAGCCAGGTCAAATGGGGCGCACACCTTATTACTATTGGGGGATGTAATGATTGCCATACTCCCAAAAAAATGGGGCCTAACGGCCCTGAAGATAATGTAGACCTGGAATTATCGGGTCATCCTTCGCAAATGCCGGAACCGGTAGTTGATCGCAAAGAAATGGAAAGCAAAGGATTAGTGGTAACAAGTGGCCTCACTCAATGGATAGGCCCCTGGGGTATTTCCTATGCAGCAAATCTTACTTCCGACTCTACAGGAATTGGCGGTTGGAAGGAAGATCAGTTTATATATTGTTTGCGCCACGGAAAATGGATGGGGCTACAGGATGCAAGATATCTTTTACCTCCGATGCCATGGCAAGGAATCGGTCAAATGACTGACGACGAATTAAAAGCAGTCTTTGCTTATTTAAAATCAACTAAACCAATTCATAATATTGTACCGCAGCCGCAGCTACCCGTTTTAGCAATGAAAAAATGATATTTAAATTCTGAATTTTATTAGTGTATTTATAATGTTTGAGGAATCCTGAACAGCAGTTGTTTAAATAAGTCTCAACCCGAATGAAGTAAACACGCTACTATATATTGATGAACATCCAAAACTATCCTACTCTCTATTGATGCCAAAGCTTGTATAAAAAAAAATTTTAGTTAACACCCCCATTGAAAATTGTCCAATTCAGATGTACCCGTGTAACAATTTTTTTATCATTCACTCTAAATAAATATTTATGAACACAAAAAAAATTCTTATCGGCGCATTAGTTGGAGGCATTGTTTATTTTTTACTTGGTTATCTATTCTATGGTAATCTTCTTTCAGATTTTTTCACAAAAAACGCAGGTACTGCCACTGGAGTTAACAGAGTCATGGACCAGTTTGTTTGGTGGTCATTAGTTTTGGGAAATATACTGGGAGCATGCCTTTTGTCTTATGTTTTTGTAAAAGCAAATATTAATTCCTTAAGCTCAGGATTAGCGACAGGCGCAGTTATTGGACTACTTGTAGCTTCATCTTATGATTTTATTTCATATGGTGTATCAAACCTGACGAGCCTTACAGGAGTAATCGGAGATATTGCTACTTTCACTGTAATGTCTGCAATTACCGGCGCTATAGTGGGTTGGATATGCGGCTTTGTTGGTAAAGCCTCTGCTACTAAGGCTTAGTATTCGGACTTTAAATTTGCCATGAGCTTAATAGCTCATGGTTTTTTTATTTTAATCGTTTGTTGTATTGAGACATTGAACTATTGAATATTTTAGTTCGCATTCTTCCCGGGATTTTATTTATCAGTAACATTAGCTTTGTAAAAAAATAATTACAAAGCAGAAAATGTCTGAGATAAAACCGATATGAGGGAATTGTGAAAGTTGCTTCCTGATAAAACTGAATTTTTTATTTGTATTATAACATCACTAAATAATTTTTAAAAAATGAAAAATCTATTCAACCCAAAAGTAAAAGAAGAAATTCTTTTAAGAATTGACAAACTTGAACCAAACTCAAAAGCGCTCTGGGGGAAAATGAATGTGAACCAGGGTTTACGCCACATGAGAATGGCTTTTGATATCCCAACAGGCAAACTTGATCCAACATTATCGAAAGCGCCACCAATACCTAAATGGTTATTAAAATTTTTTCTTTTGAATGTAAAACCACCAAAAGCAAAAGTTGAAACCTTTGAAGAAATAAATATAGTTACCAATAAAATCGAGCCCACAGATTTTGAAACTGAACGCCAGGATTTAAAGAGAACAATAGAGGAATTTTTTAATACTGCTATTTTAATTCCGGAAAATAAATTTGCAGGTAAATTCACAAGAAAGAATTGGGGAAAGCTCAACTACAGTCATACAGATCATCATTTAAGACAATTTGGAGTTTAGTTTCAGGAATATCAGCGTTTAGCCATAATCGTTAGTTTTCTGTAAATGGCGTATACTGGTAAGAATAAAAATTAAAACCCCACCCCTTTTTTAACCTCATTATAAAAAGCACAAACGTCATTCATTACACATATTTCGCACTTAGGGTTTGTTGGTCTGCAAATTTCCCTTCCAAGAAAAGACATTGCCATACCCGCATCCCATTCTTTTTGTGGAAGTGTTTCCATAATTTGCTTTTCAATCTTTTTAGGATCAGCGCCGGAAGCTATGCCCAGCCTTGGTGCAACACGTACAACATGAAGATCAACAATTACCCCTTCCGGTTGTTTCCCCGATTCCCGCAAAATTACATTCGCCGATTTCCTTCCGATGCCAGGTAATCCTGTAAGTTCTTCTAACGTACCCGGAATATTTTTATCATCTTTTAACTTTTGCGCTATCTCCGAAAGCCATTTTGCTTTGTTACCGTAATTGCGCACTCCACTAATGTATTTCAATAAAATTTCCGGGGTGGCTTTCGATAACGCTTTCATATCAGGGAATGCCTTGAAAAATTCCACAGCAACCTTGTTGATATTTCTATCTGAATCCTGTGCAGATAAAACAACCATTATTACCAGTTGGTAGATACTTTTGTACTCAAGCGGATGCTTTGTATTTTTATACTTTTTAAGCAAGGGCTTTACAGCTTCCGGCCAGTTTACTTTTGTGGGCATAACAAAATATTTAATCTAAATCTATAATGATCAATTTTACAGGTAAGCATAACAGTTAGTGTCCTTACTATTATTAAAATCCTCTTCCGTTCGGATTTGCTTTTGGCAATTCTTTACGTGGAAGCTTTTCATCTCTCATAGCCGCATCATACACAAATGCAGCTACAATTACAGCAGCCTGTTTCAAATCATCTTCCTGCAAATGATCATACACATCCATATTACTGTGATGGTTCCTGGTGCTGTATTCCAGTGGGTCTTGTATAAATTGAAAGCCGGGAAGGCCGACAGCATCAAAAGATAAATGATCTGTGCCTCCCGTATTACTTATCGTAAGCGTTTTGGCGCCGAGGTCATTGAAAGGCACCAGCCATTGCTGAAAGATGGGACGCACAGCCTCATTACCCTGTAAATAAACACCACGGATTTTTCCTGTTCCATTATCAACGTTAAAGTAAGCAGCAAACTTATCGTGAGCAGGTAATAACTTCATATCTGCGGGGTCGGCAAAAGTTTTCTTTACATAACCTCTTGAGCCGAATAAACCTTGCTCTTCGCCACTCCACAATGCAATTCTTATCGTTCTTCTTGGCTTTACTCCTATTGACTTTAAAATTCTTACAGCTTCCATCATCACCATAGAACCTGCCCCGTTATCGGTAGCTCCGGTACCGCTTTGCCATGAATCAAGATGGCCGCCAAGCATTACTACTTCATCTTTTAATTTCTTATCAGTACCTGATATTTCCGCAATCACATTGTATCCTTTTGTATCATTGCTAAAAAATTTTGTTTGTACATCCACATCCATTTTTACGGGAATATTATTTCTCAGCAATCTTACAATGGTCATATAATCTTCCCATTGCAAAGCAATATCTAAAAAATTAGCGGGGTCTGTGACCTTGTATGGCCCCGCCTGTTGCACAAAAATAGTTCCGTCATGATTGCGTGGGCTGCTGGTAAACATTGCAATGGCTCCTTCACTTACTGCCATTGATTTTAAAGCATTCAGCATGATTTGCTCACCACGGTTCCTGTTTCTGAATTCTTCTCTTCGTCTACGCATGGCAGCCGTATCTTCAGGCTGTGGTTTTATGTTTGCCATCGAATCCAATTGCTCATCCGTATAACGTTTTGCATCCGGCTCAAAGCTTAATTTATAAGAATCATTTCTATCCATTATTAAAATCTTTCCGGCAAGCTTTCCTTTGTAAACATCAAGGCCTGCAGAGTCTTTCGCGGTAATAAGAATTACTTCAGCATTTTGTAAACCACTTGTTCCACCCGTCCATACTTTAGGATATGCCTCCAGAGATTTATACCATGGAGCAGTCATAGCTATATAAGATTTCTCCAATTCCCAGCTTTTACCAAAATCTCCCCAGGGATCGAGCATTGCATTTACCAGCCCCCATTGTGTTAACTGATCTTTTGCATAATTAGCAGCACGAAAAAAACCCGGTGAACTTGTAAGCCTTGGCCCGCTTGCATCTGTAAGATGAAAGGCAATATCCATGACATGAGAATTTTGTAAGCCTTCTCTACGTATCTGGCTCATTACGGCAGTATCAATCTTTTCCGATTGGGCAAAAATTGTAGAAGAAAATAAAATGAAAATAAACAAGCTTGCTTTAGCAGATTTCATGTTAATAAGTTTTAGTTATAAGATATAATTGATTTTAGAAAGCCAGATGAAATTTTCCGATTATAAAAATAGGGAACAAATCAAAATAATATCATTTTATCTTCTTAAGACGTTTCCATAACATCTTTAATAAAATAAATTGGCACTATGGTTGTTTTGTTTTTCAATAAAAAGTATGAAAACAACTAAAAAATCTGAAAAAAAAAAAAAATACAAAAAAATTGTAAAA
>CBIGQT010000135.1:0-7275 GCA_966191655.1 uncultured Ginsengibacter sp. | reverse complement strand
CTTCCACGCAACGTATCTGCATGTGTATAATGCTGAGCAAATGAGGCATTAAAAAAAATGAATGTCAAACAAAATACGGCGACTGTCTTTTTCATTTACTAAATTTATTTTTTCTAAAACAAAGATGGAGTTAAAAAACCAAATGCCTTTGCCACTTATAAAATTATTAAAGAGAAATCTTCTATTTGTTTTTAGTACAATTTTTTTTCTGGGTTTCTCATCATGTAAACATCATCAAAGAAATAAAAATATTTTTCATTACAATGAACAATCGGGCATTGCTACTCTTGATCCTGCCTTTGCAAAAAATCAATCTATTATTTGGGCAGTGCATCAAATTTATAACACACTTGTTCAAACAGATGATAGCTTAAATTTAATTCCATCTCTTGCCAAAAGCTGGAACATATCCGCAGATAATCTGACTTTTACTTTTCATTTGCGTGACGATGTTTTTTTCCAGGATAATGATGCCTTTACAAATGGTAAAGGGAGAAAGATGATTGCTGATGATGTTGTGTATAGCTTCAATAGAATCATTGACAAAAATACAGCCAGCAGCGGCGCATGGATTTTTAATAGCAGGGTAGATTCGTTACATCCATTTACTGCCGTTGATGATACAACATTTCAATTGAAACTGGTAGCGCCTTTTCACCCCATGCTTGATATTTTAAGTATGCAGTATTGTTCTATCATTCCTAAAGAAGTTGTACAGAAATATGGAAAAGATTTTCGCAGGCATCCCTGTGGTACCGGGCCATTTCAATATATTGCCTGGGAAGAAGGGCAGGCGTTGATTCTTAAAAAAAATCCCTTGTATTTTGAAAAAGATAGTGCAGGTAAGCGGTTGCCTTATCTTGACGGAATTAAAGTTTCGTTCTTTGAAAATAAAGCCACCGAGTTTTTAGAATTTCAACAAGGACGGCTTGATTTTATTAATGATATTGATGCTTCTTTTAAGGACGAAGTAATTACAAAGGAAGGCGCATTGCGTAAAGAATGGCTCGGTAAAATTATATTAGTTAAGCATTCCTATCTCAATATTGAATACCTCGGAATATTAAATGACACCTCCCTGGAAATTGTAAAAAATTCTCCTCTTCGAAATTTAAAAATACGCCAGGCCATCAACTACGGATTCAACCGCCGGAAGATGATGTTGTACATCCGTAATTCAATCGGAACTCCTGCTGAAAGCGGGTTTGTGCCGGCGGGTCTTCCTTCTTTTGATTCAACTTCGGTTATAGGTTATCGTTATGATCCGGGCAAAGCTTTGCAATTGCT
Organism: uncultured Ginsengibacter sp.; assembly: GCA_966191655.1. Taxonomy (GTDB): domain Bacteria; phylum Bacteroidota; class Bacteroidia; order Chitinophagales; family Chitinophagaceae; genus Ginsengibacter. Next base: position 5,988 of record CBIGQT010000135.1, on the reverse strand, counting down.
CAAAGAAGCCGGTTATCCTAATGGCGTTGGCTTGCCCGTGATAAAGCTGCTCACGATTCCGATATATGCAGAATTTGCAAGTTATATAGCAAGTGAGCTGCAACAGATCGGAATTAAAATACAGGTGGAAGCTGTTCAAAAAAGTTTGTTACTGGAAGAAACAGCAAAATCAGATGCATTATTTTTTCGCGGAAGCTGGATTGCTGATTATCCTGATGCAGAAAATTTTTTAAGTGTTTTTTATGGAAAAAATCCTGCGCCTCCTAATTATACCAGGTATAAAAATGCTGAATTTGATAAATTGTATGAGCAGACTTTGATAGAAAAAAATGATTCAATAAGAATGAAAATTTACCAGCGTGCAGACCAACTGATGATACAGGATGCGCCGGTGGTTCCCTTGTGGTACGATATGATCATTCGCCTCGTTAAGCCATACGTAAAAAATTTTATACCTAATAGTCTCAATTTATTGGAATTAAGAAAAGTTAAATTAAATGATTAATATCTGTAATAAGTTAAACTGGGGGTGATCTAAACTGTTATGAATAATTAAGCGTAGCTTACCACCTTATTTCTAATTAATACAATGTTTCTTATTTTCCAGGTGTCATTTTTTATTCTCATTATCTCGTTGCTATTTTGCTGCCTGATATGTTTGCGGTTACTGGAGTGTGTAAAGCAATACACTAACGACATTACCGTTAAGAAAAGGTATTCAATATTAATAAAGTAAAAAGTTTTTGTTTCATTTATCGCTGTTGTATCCAATATTCATTATAATAAACATTTAAAATCTATGTCCGACAAAATACGGTTTGCCAAAACAAAAGAGTTCGACTTCTATACAACACTCAATAAAAGGGTAGATGAATATTTTATCCATAATAAAATTTCTAAAAATGCGAATTGGGTTATGGTATTTAAAACTTTCTTTTATTTGGGAGTGTTAACAACGGCATACCTTATTCTCATTTTCGGAAACAATCCTCTTACAATTCAATTTTTATTATGGTCTATTCTTGGCTTTTTTACTGCTTTTGTAGGATTGAATATTTCTCATGATGCCATTCACGGTTCTTTATCACGACATAAGTCAGTTAATAAAATTTTAAGTTATAGTTTCAACATCATTGGGGCCAATGCTTATTTATGGGGCATCATGCATAATATCGTTCATCATACGTATACTAATATTGACGGCCATGATGAAGATATTGAATCAGTTCCGTTACTGCGGGTGTGCCCTCATCAAAAATTAATGAAAATACATCGTTACCAATACTGGTATGCGTTTTTATTTTATGGATTTGGCTCTCTGGCATGGGTTTTTATTAAGGACTATAAAAAATTTTTTAAAAAGAAAATTGGCAACTACGATAATAAAAAACATCCACCGATTGAATATTTTAATTTATTCTTTTTTAAAGCTGTTTATTATACCATATTTCTCGTGTTGCCGCTAATACTGATTCATGCTACATGGTGGCAAATATTATTAGGGTTTTTCACCTTGCATTTCTGCGAGGGAATCACGATGGCAGTTATTTTTATGTTGGCTCACGTTGTTGAAGAAACCGATTTTCCCCTGCCAAATGCGCAGGGAAATATCGATAATAGCTGGGCTATTCACCAACTGTATACTACTGCAGATTTCGGCAGGGAAAATGATATCCTGAGTTTTTTCTGTGGTGGTTTAAATTTCCAGGTTGAACATCATTTATATCCGCGAATTTGCCACGTGCATTATAAGCACATTTCTCACATAGTTAAAGAAACAGCGGAGGAATATAATCTAAGGTATAATGCAAATCCAAGTTTCAGGGGAGCTATTATGTCGCACATCAGGTTTCTTAAAAAACTTGGCCGAAATGAAACAGCCATATTGCCGGTTGCGAATGCAATATGATAGTTTTAAATACTCGTGTAACCGAAAACGTTAGCAAGCTATATTTTTTCGAATACCAGCCTGAAGTGATCCATCGTTTCATTCTCAAAGCAAATTTTATTAGGACTTACTTTAAAAACTTCTACCTGGTGCCTGAATTCTTTATCAAAAATTATTTTTGGAACAAGAGAGGCATATAATAAATATTTTTTCCAATGGAACTTTCTAAACATTTTTCTCCATCTTTTTATTGTTTCAATATAATCCAGTCTGCCACTGCTTTTAGAAATTAATTTAAAATAAGGCGCCGCATTTTTTACAACCTGCCCTTCCCCGTATGGTAACCATGATCCGGGAAATTGCTTTACCATTAATGCCATTGCATAAGAAGGAGAATCTTTTGGGGCGTCTACACTTACTTCTTCCAATGGCATCATATTTTTACTGAAGACCATTGTTTGCATATAAAATCTTCCGCCTGTGGGCAACAGGTCTTTTAGTTTTTTAAAAAAATTGGTATACACTTCATCCTGCTTTCCGGCTTTATATTCTTCTATCGAGCAAAAATGTTCAAGGCCTCCGATGCAGGTTACTGCATCGAATACGCCAAAGTCTTCCGGCACAATTGTTCGGCAATCTTTTACATAAACATCCAGGCCATTTTTAACGCAGGCAGCAGCCTGCCCTGAAGATAAAGTAACTCCTATTCCCTTTGCTCCGCGGCCTTTTATGTAATTAAGAAACGGTCCCCATCCGCATGCCATATCAAGCACTTTCGAATTATTTTTTATGCCGAGACTGTCAGCAATAAATTTATGTTTATTTTTTTGCGCATCTTCAATCGACATAGAGAAATCTCCATTGAACATAGAACCGCTATAATCAGCCATTTCACCAACGCTCAGCCGGAATATTTCATCAATTTTTGTATAGGTAAAGTCGAGGTCATTTTTGTTAGCCATTTATAAACTTGTTTAAGGGTGAAAAAATTAAACGCCAATATCGGTAAATATTAGTTAACTCCACAGATTAATTTATGGTAATTCTTACTCCTGTCTGTGGTATGGATAACTGTACACCCATAGACGTAGAAAATTAACGGGCAAAATAAAGTATGGGTCAAAAAAAATTAAAATAAGAGTATATAGATTGCTGAATAATTTTTATCATTTCAGTTTATCGGCAAATGCTTTTTTTATTTTATCCATCTTTGGCTTTATCACAAAATAACAATAGGGCTGGGAGCTATGATTTTTATAATAGTCCCGGTGATAATTTTCTGCAGGATAAAAATTAGTTAATGGTTCAATGGCTGTTACAATCGGTTTGTCAAATGCGCCACTTTTATCAAGTTGTTCTTTATATTTTTCTGCTTTTTCTTTTTGTTCCTCATTGTGATAAAAAATGACACTCCTGTATTGTGGCCCTATATCATTTCCCTGCCTGTTTAACGTAGTAGGATCGTGCGTTGCCCAAAAAACTTCGAGTAAATCATCAAAGCTTATAATGGCAGGATCATATTCAATTCTCAATACCTCAGCATGCCCGGTTTTTTTGCCGCAAACCTGTTCGTACGTTGGGTTTTCAACATCTCCTCCGCTATACCCGCTTGATACTTTTTCAACTCCCTTTAATTGCTGAAAAACTGCTTCAGTGCACCAAAAACATCCATTTCCAAAAGTTGCCAGTTCAATATTTTTATTGTCGTTCATAAAATTCGGTTTACTTTATAACCTGGTAATTTAAAAAACTATTTTGTTTTATTATTACTAAACAAAAATTAATTCATTTAGTTTCCTTCAAAGGTAAGTTGTAATTGAATTTAATAATAAATAGCGGGTTATCAGAAAATGCTTTTAGAAAAATATCAAGGTGTTTAAACGAATAATGAAATAATAATAATGGAGAATGTAAACGATAGTCCGCATGTACTAAGATTGTTGCCAGGCAATGATTTACGGTTATCATTAGAAAATTTCGTAAATGAAAATAAAATAGAAGCAGGATGGATAGTTACCTGCGTTGGAAGCCTTACATCATATTCTATTCGTTTTGCGAATCAAACTAAAGCTTCGTATGAAAGCGGTTATTTTGAAATCATAAATCTTGCAGGAACTATTTCCTTTAATGGTTGCCACATTCATATATGTATTGCTGACGATAAAGGAAAAACAATTGGAGGTCATTTAATGCCTGGCTGCAAAATTTATACAACCGCTGAAATTGTTTTAGTAGCATCGGATTCTTATCTCTTTACAAGAGAGGTGGACGATACTACTAAATTTAAAGAGTTAAGGATTTTAAAAAAGTAAAGAGCATGGTAGTTTATTCTTAAAATACTTGATTGTCGTATGCTTATTTTTGCTTCTCATTTAAAAATGAGTTTTCAATTAATTCATGAAATTATTTCCTTCGTCTGCTGTACAGCAACTTGAATTTGATAAAATAAAAATATTGCTTGCTGGCCATTGCCGCACCGAATATGCAAGGTACAAAGCTGAAAATTTGCGTATCCATACCCGAAAAGAATTTATTGAACCCGAACTTCACCAGGCGTATGAATACAAATTATTTTTTCAGAATCATTTGCACTTTCCCGACGATGCCGTAATAAATCTTAATAAGGAATTAAAGTTGTTAAGCATAGATGGTTCTGTTCTTGCCGGTAACCAGTTCTTGCTTATTAAAAAATTAGCTACATCTGTGCAACAGATATTTCGCTGGTTTGATAATGACAGGAGAATTGCGTTTCCATATCTCGCCCTTGTTATTAACGAAACTTATTTTGAAAAAACGATCATACAATTAATTAATGAGGTTTTAGATGAAGATGGAAATGTAAAAGATAGCGCCTCGGAAGAACTTACCGAAATAAGAATGCGTTTATATAAAAAAAGAAATGAATTGCGAAGGCTTTTCGATCGCATTGTGAGCAAGCTGAATAAACAAGGTTATCTCGCAGAAATTGAAGAAAGCTTTATGAATGGAAGGCGTGTGCTTGCTGTGTTTGCAGAACAAAAGCGCATGATAAAAGGAATTTTACATGGAGAAAGTGATAGCCGCAGGACAGCGTTTATAGAGCCGGAAGAAACAACGGGATTAAACAATGAAATTTTTTCTTTGGAAAATGAAGAGAGAAAAGAAGTATACAAAATTTTGCAGAAGCTTACATCGGATATGCGTTCTTACCATTCGCTTTTAAATATTTATCATACGATTCTTGGAGAATACGATTTTATAAGAGCCAAAGCAAAGTTGGCTATGGAATATAACGGCAATATGCCTGCGGTGCATGATAAAGCCTTTTTGAAACTGGTAAATGCATCTCATCCTTTACTATTTATCTATAATGAAAAGCAACAAAAGCAGACCATCCCCGTTAACCTTAGCCTTGATGATACCAACAGGATATTGGTTATTAGCGGACCAAATGCAGGGGGTAAAACGGTTACTCTAAAAACTGCAGGGCTTTTACAAATGATGTTGCAAAGCGGCCTGTTAATTTCGTGTAGTCCTGAGAGTGAGGTTGGTATTTTTAAACAGCTGATGATACATATTGGCGATACACAAAGCCTTGAATTTGAGTTAAGCACATATTCATCTCATTTGATGAATATGAAATATTTTATGGAAAATGCCAATGGTAAAACATTATTTTTTATAGACGAGCTGGGCAGCGGCAGTGATCCTAATTTGGGTGGCGCATTTGCAGAAGTAATTATGGAGGAGTTGGCAAAGAGGCACGCAATCGGCATCGTCACTACGCATTATCTTAATTTAAAAGTTATGGCCAATAAAGTCCAGGGCATCATGAATGGAGCCATGGCTTTTGACGAAAAAAATTTGAAACCTTTATATAAGCTGATTGTTGGAAAGCCGGGCAGTTGGTACACTTTTTCCATTGCTGAGCGTATTGGACTGCATCCTTCTCTTATTAATAAAGCAAGAAAATTAGTTGACGAAAATCACTTCAGCCTTGATAAATTATTAAACAGAACCGAACAGGATCTGCAACAGGTGCAGGCTGAAAGAAAAAATCTTGACAGTCTTTTAAAAGAAAATGAAAAGCTTAAAAAAGAACTTGAGCATGTAATGAACCG
>CBIGQT010000134.1:0-7301 GCA_966191655.1 uncultured Ginsengibacter sp. | reverse complement strand
TATATTGGTTTCCAGTTAATGCCAAAATCAGCGCCATAAGCTGCAGGCAATATATCGTGGCCATCATTGGCAACTACTACCTTTGCATCGTTTGAGTGAAATCCTTTTCCTGTTTTTAAATATAACTGCAACACATTGTTTGCAGTGTATTCAATATTTAATTTAGGGCTTGCTATAAATTTTGACCTTGCCGGTTGTGGAGGATTTATTTTATCTAAATAATTAAAATTAAAATAATCAACACGGACGCCGGCATTCAATAACCATTTACCCGTTTTAAAATTTTCATCAACATATGCATTCAAAGAAGATTCTTTTATATCACCCAATTGTATGTAATCAAGAACTGTATTTTTATTAATGGTATGAGATAATTCACTATTCTGTATTGTGTTTAACTGCCAGGCTGCACCAACAGTTGAATTGAGTGAAGCATTATTTGCAAAATAAGAATGATGAACAAATTTACCGTTATATCCAACAATATTTCGTGATTCTCTTTGTCTTAGCTGATCGCCGTTAATGCTGTCGTCAGCAAAAAATGTTGCATTGTAATTGAGGTTAAAAAAATAATTTGAGTAATATACCTGGTTTTCCAGCATTGTATTATTTGAAAGAACAGAATTAAATTTTATAATCGCGTTCGTTCGGTTGGTATTGCCGCCCTGCGCACTATCAATATATCCAAAACGGCCTGTAATACCTTCTGCTACTGCTCTTTCAGGAATTTCGCCTGAGGATCTCCAATTACTGTTGTAGGTAGAAAATGTAATTCCTAATTTGTTTTTTTGATTAAGAGCCACATTATATTTGCCAAATAAATTGATCCTGCTTAAGTGTTGCGGAAAATCAAACGGACCGTTAGTATAAGCAGCTTCTCCCGCTATATAGGCATTCTCACCACGTTGTTTAGCATGGTCACTTAATAAATTAATCATTGTCATTATTCTTCCTGTATTAAATTGTCCGCCTTCAATTTTAACCTCATTATTATTTAATACCTCATAAGTTTTAAAACTCACATAACCTGCGGTTGTAAAATCACCGTAAGCGGAATAATAAGGGCCTTTACCAAATTCATATTTATTTACGAGTTCAGGAATAAGAAAATGAAGATCCGCAAAACCCTGCCCATGTGCGTGCGATACAAGATTCAAAGGCATTCCATCAACCGACACATTTACGTCAGTGCCATGATCAGCATCAAAGCCCCTGAAAAAAATATGTTCTGCAATGCCGCCGCCCTGGTGCTGGCCAAGAAACAATCCCGGAACAAGCCGCATTAGATCCTGTGAAGAGTTTATGGGACGCATATTCAAATCTATAGCGCTGAGATTATGGAACGAAGAAATGTTTGATTGTGGCGATATGATAATTTCTTTTAAATCAACCGGCCCTCTTTCAAGGTAAATAATATTGCTTTGTTGTTTATTTAATATGACCGATTTTGAATGATAGCCGATCATAGAAATATTGGCAGCACAACTATCTATAGGAATATTTATATTGAACTTACCTTGCGCATCTGTTACAAATGTTTCCCCGCTTTTAATAATATTCAGTATAACAGATTCAATGGGTTCATCGGTTTTTTGATCTAATATTTTACCTGTGATTTTATTTTGACTAAGACAACAGGTTGAACTAAATAACAAGTAAAAGAAAACTATAAAAATTTTCATAATAGAAATAAATTAAAGCTCATTAATTAATATGTGCTACCACTTGCATCGCATAAATTCACGTGCATTAAATGCCGGTTATTTATAGCAACACATATAAGAACAACTAAAATGATTTTAGTTAGTTCTCCAAAAAGATTATGATAAAAGCAACTGCGGAGGCTGAAAAAATGAAGATATAAATTCCTGTGATTTGGAATTGGTATAATAGGAATTATAATGATTGATCAATGGCAGCAAGGCAAAATTAATTCTTGAAAAGGTTTGTAGAAATAATTGCAGTTGAATATCTTTTATAACCACTGATTTATCGTTAGACTTTGGCTGATCGTCGTCTGCGGCTAATTTTTTATTCAGGTAACATTTCCCTTTACAGCAACTGCCGGGAACAGTTCTGTTTATACAAAGATTTTTAGCGATGTAATCTTTATTGATTTCGTAATTGAAAACAATAATCCATTTATTAAATGTCTGTATGCCTACAGCGATCAGTAATATTATTGTAAATATATATTTCAAACCAGGTTACAAAATTAAAGCAATGCTTATAAATAGATGGAGCTAATATTTATTTCAGTAAAATTTATTTCCATCTTGTTTACTTGATTTGTTTAAAATATTGAAACGTAAACTATAAAAAGTTAGTTGCCTTCACCTTTTATTTATAATTAAGTTTATGGAATGGGCGGATAGTTATAAAGGAGAACCGGCAAACATAGTCCCGGCATCAATTGTCATTACTATTTTGGGCTAAAGTAAATTTTTGTTTCAGCTTAACTTTTGTATATAGGGTATATTTATATTCGCCCGGCATAACCTGGCTTTCTTCGTTATTATTACTTTGGTGTTTTCCGATGGTTGGAGCTTCGTTTTCACCGCCATTTTTACCCGGACGCGGTTGCTTAAGCGCATTTATTGTTACGTCCAGCGAAATGTCTTTAGCCATGTCATTAACAGAATAATCAGCGCCAAACCACTCCTTGTAAGGAACAGCAATTTCATAAGTGAGCTTATCATTTTCGTCCCAGTTTATAGCAGCGTTTATGCCGGAAGTATCATTGATAGAAATGATGCCGTTCCTGTTTGCAAATCCTTTTACTTCCATTGATGTATTTTGTAAAATGAAAGCTGTATTACTGTTTTTATAGTCTGTCATTTGTTGTTCATTGTTATCAGTCGGTGGTAGCATAGACGCAGATTGCCGGGCAAGCGGGAAAATAACAGAAACTTTATGTTTCCCTTTGGCGCTTACTGAAACTTCCATTCCGGCGCCCATAATTTTTGTTTGAAACATTTTATTGGGAGACTGGAAACATAAATACAAATTTTTATCATCATTGGCAAAAGCAAAAAATAATTTCGTGCCGCTGTCATAAAACCGTAGCGGAAGTTTCCATTCATTTGCTTTGCCATCAATAGTTACAGGTGACGATGCCCATGTTGATTTTGGCGTGCCATCCTGGGCGAAAGAGCATACAGATACAAACATTAATACAAAGGCAACACTATTTTTTTTCATCCTGTTTATTTATACGGCTTAATAATTCAAATCTATCGTTAGAGCGAATACCTTGAAAATTAAATGTGATAAAATAAAGTTATTGTTTTAAAAGATTTATTTCAGCATTGATAATTATTTCTGAGTTTATTTATAACAGGTTCAATAAGGCAACCGTATCGTAGTTCTGTAGCAGGTCGGTCCTGGCATTATATTTTCATCGTTAGTTCATAACTTCAACGATATAAATGACCAGTCCCTGATAATTAGCGCAGGGAGCAAAAAATTAATATTTAAAATCGAAAGAAAATGGAATTTAAAGCCAAATCAATTCGTCCTTTCATTGGAGCTAAAAACTATGAGGAATCACGTAAATTTTATCAAGACCTTGGTTTCGAAGAAAGTATTTTATCTTCTGATATGTCCTATTTCAAAACAAATGGATTCGGTTTTTATTTGCAGGATGCTTACGTAAAAGATTGGATAGACAATTCTATGATTTTTATGGAAGTAGATGATGTAAAGCGCTTTTGGAACGAACTCCTGGAATTAGAACTTACGTCTAAATATGACAATGTAAGATTAACACCTATCCGTGAGTTAGTGTGGGGTAAGGAATGCTTCTTACATGACCCGTCTGGAATTCTATGGCATTTTGGAGAATTTAATACCAAATAATTTTATAACGGTTCGGTGTTTATTTCAAACTTTAAAATGATGCCAATGTATAGCAAATGAAAAATATTTCCCCGTATGTCCAATTCGCTACACCTCATTTGTTATATTTCTATACTTCCTACATTTAAAAAAAATTAAAACTTTAAAAAAATGAATGAATACGCATTAATCATGAGACATGAAGACGGTAGCAAAATAGCTTCACCCGAACAAATGCAAATATGGATGAAACAAACTATGGACTGGATTGGTGGCATTACTGCACAAAACAAATTCGTTGGCGGCACGGGTTTATTATTCGACGGAGCCAGGGTTGTGCATCACAACAAAGTTGTTACTAACGGTCCTTTTGGCGACATCAAAGAAACCATCGGCGGCTTCATTACCGTTAAAGCCGATTCTGTTGAAGAAGCAATTGAGTTTGCAAAAGGTTGTCCTGTTTTGCAGGGTGAAGGGAATACGATGGAAGTTAGAAAAATTGCTAAGAATGAAGGCGCTCACTAAAAATATTCAGTAAACAATTAAAAAATTTTAAAATGAAAGATTTCTTATTTGTATTCAGAACAGATTATAGTGCAATGCCTACAGGTTCACCTGAAGAAGCGCAGTCTATGAGAAAGAAATGGATGGATTGGATCGGTAGTATTGCGGCACAGAATAAATTAGCCCACAGGGGAAACCGTTTGGATTCTTCCGGTAAAGTTGTAAGAAGTAATAAGGTGGTAACTAACGGTCCTTATACAGAAATTAAAGAAAGCATTGGCGGTTATTCTTTGATTAAAGCAGAGTCGTATGAGGTTGCTATTGAACTTGCAAAAGATTGCCCGATTTTGACCGTTGGTGGAAATGTAGAAGTACGGGAAATAAGTGTGTTATAATAGTACCATCAAAATTTAAAACGAAAGCCTTTGTATTTTTACAAGGGCTTTTAAAATTATGGAACAACCGGAATTAATACCGCATTTATTCAGAACAGAATTCAGAAAAATTACCTCTGTACTTTGTAAATTTTTCGGACTGGAGCATGTTGAAATTGCTGAAGACATTGCCAGTGAAACTTTTTTATCGGCACTTGAAATATGGACCTATAAAGGGATTCCGGAGAATCCCATTGCATGGCTTTATTCAGTTGCAAAAAATAAGGCCAGGAATTATATTAATCGCCATAATCTTTTTAAAGATAAAATTGCGGGGGAAATAAAATATACAACATCAGATAGCCAGGAAATTGAAATTGATTTATCTGATAAAAATATTACCGATAGCCAACTGCAAATGTTGTTTGCCATTTGCCATCCTGCTATTTCAACAGAAGCGCAAATTGGCTTATCGCTTCGCATTCTTTGCGGCTTTGGCATTGAAGAAATTGCAAATGCGCTGTTGACCAATAAAGAAACTATCAATAAAAGATTGTTCCGGGCAAAAGAAAAACTGCGTCACGAAAAAGTGAAAATTGAACCGATAGCGATTAGTTCCACCGATAAGTCCGAAATAAATAACCGGCTGGAAACGGTTTTGACAACTTTGTATTTGCTTTTTAATGAAGGATATTATTCTGAAAGCAGTGATGCAATATTGCGTGAAGATCTTTGTCTTGAAGCCATGCGCTTAACATACCTGCTTATTGAAAATGAGCAAACCAATCAACCAAATGTAAATGCTTTGCTTTCTCTCATGTGTTTTCAATCGTCACGGTTTGAAGCAAGAAAAAATAAAAATGGTGAAATGATTTTATATGATGAGCAGGACGAAACATTATGGAATCATGAATTGATTTCGAAAGGGATCTATTTTCTTAACCAGGCATCGCACGGAACTCTGATCTCAAGATATCATTTGGAAGCAGGGATAGCCTACTGGTACACTATTAAAAGCGATACACAGGAAAAGTGGGAGAGCATACTACAACTCTACAATAAATTATTGCAAATAGAATATTCACCCATTGCAGCGCTCAACAGAACGTATGCACTTTCAAAAGCTAACGGTAAGATAGACGCAATTAAAGAAGCTGAAAAATTAAACTTAACCAACAATCATTTTTATTTTACTTTACTCGGAGAACTTTACAAAGGCATCAATAACATAAACGCAAAACAAAATTTTGAGAAAGCCCTGTCACTGGCAAAAACACAAACAGATAAGCAAACAATTCAAAAGAAGATAAAAAACCTTTAAGACCCGAATTAATTTGTTGCATGCATCAAAATTTTTCCTTTAATACAAAACTATAGATTCTTCAGGTTTGGTATATATTGTTATCAATGGCTTTTTGTTTATAAAGCAATGCCTCATTGCATCCTATTGCCATTAGTAAGAATATATAATTCTGTTTGATGAAGACTGGCCTTGTATTTTCATTGTCAAAATGTATTAAATTTGTTGATAGAATAAAAACAGTGCAAACAATTAGAGGCCTTTTCTGTTTTAAAGGAGTCCGGATTTAGAAGATGTCAGACATTTTATAGATAAAATTCATCATTTCAACTAACCGCAGTGTTATGTTAAAAACATTGAAACCGACCTTTCAGAAAGTGCCACCAAAGGAAGATTTATTTCTTACTTTAAGACAGCAGGTAAATGATACTGTAAAACAATTAGAAAATAAACGGCGTCCAATTATTTACATTAAAGCCATCGTGTTTCCTGCTTTATATTTTTTATGTTATGCCATTGCAATTTCATCGGGCCATCAATTTTCTGTGCTGTGTATATGCTATGCTTTTTTGGGCATCTTGATAGATTTAAATTTTCTCAATGTAATTCACGAAGCTGTTCATACTACTCTTTTTCGCAATAAAATACTGAATAGGTTTTATGTGCATCTGTTTGATATAATGGGAGCAAATGGCTTTATATGGCGTATCAGGCACAGGCTACATCATAACTATCCAAATGTAATTGGGTGGGATAGTGACTTCGAGCAAAGCCCTATCGCAAGAGTGTTTCCAAAGGCTCCTTATACCAGGATGCATCGCTACCAGCATATTTACCTGCCGCTGCTATATCCTTTATATCTTTTTAACTGGCTGCTGGTCCGCGATTTCAAAGATTTTTTCAAACGTAGCCAGTTAGTAAAAAGAGTTGTGCATATTCCTACTATTGAATATGTAAAACTGTTTTTGTTTAAACTTTTTTTCCTGGCTTACATTATTGTAATTCCGAAATTGGTATTGAACATATCGTGGATGCAAATACTAACAGCATTTGTTATTATGATTTTTACTGCAAGTTTGTTTTCATTAATAGTATTGCTTACTCCTCATGCAGTACCCGATAGTGATTTCCCGGTACCGGATAAGGATGGTAATTTACCAATGAGTTGGTTTGAGCATCAGCTTCACACTACAAATGATGTGACAGAAGACAATTGGTTTACACGTTCCTTTATGGGCAGTTTTAATTATCATATTGCGCACCATCTGTTTCCTTATGTTAATCAC
>CBIGQT010000133.1:0-7335 GCA_966191655.1 uncultured Ginsengibacter sp. | reverse complement strand
TTTCAGATTTGTGGTATTCCAGAATGCGTTTTACGATGCGCAAACCGAGACCGGAACCGGTTTTGTTCTGGGAATTGCTGCCTCGCATAAAAGCTTCGAAGAGTTTTTCTCTTTCTTCAACAGGAATCACTGAGCCGATGGAAAAAACTTTGACGATAATCCTAAAATCAGTTTCTTTGATGGAAATATCAACTTCCTGATTGTCAGAATATAAAGCAGCATTTTTAAAAGGAGTTTTTGCAGACCTGTTTAATAATTCAGGTATTGCTCCAATTGAAAAAGTGTACATAGTTATTGACAGTTATGTTGAAAGAATGTTTATGAGTCCGCAATTCCATCATCTTTTACACAGAGAACTTTCACTGGAGCGCAGGCCGGAATTAAAGGAAGCTATTTCTGACATATTACTGAAGAACTTTATTTCCATAAAAAAAATTATACAGGATGGTATTGATTCAGGAGAATTCAGAAACGCAGATATAGAACTTACCATCGCATCTATTATTGGCACTATTAATAATTTACTTTCTTCTGAAACAATGTGCCGGAAAATGTTACAAAAGAGTAAAGATTTTAATCCTTACCAAAGTAAAAAATTAAAAGAAAGATTAAGTGAACATTTGAAGCAATTGATGCGTTCTCATTTGCTAAAAGATAAATAAATCAAAGAACAGGAATTTTAAAATATATTTTGTGAAACAAGTAAAGAATTTTTTATCAGCTGCTATTTTTTTAACTGCATTTTTAATGCCGTTACTTTCGAGTGCGCAGGACACTTCAAATACTAAAAATCTTTCTTTGCAGGAAGCAATAGATTTAAGTATCAAAAACAGTAACCAGTTAAAAGCTTCTGAGGCACGGATAGAGCAGGCAACCGGAGCTTTGCAGGAAGCAAAAGACAATAAGCTTCCGAGTGCCGGTATTACCGGGGGTTATTTAAGATTTACCACCCCGAACCTTAATATTAAAACAAAAGCATTTGGTGGTTCGGATAGCACTGGCGGTGGCGGTGGCTCCCCTTCTGCGAACCAGGCAGTATATGGTCTTTTCAATATTAGCCTTCCTGTTTATTCTGGAGGAAGAATTCGTTATGGAATTGAATCTGCCAAATACCTGGAGGAAGCTGTATTGCTGGATGCACAAAATGATAAAGAAGCAGTTATTTTAAATGCAATTCAGGCGTACATAAACCTTTATAAAGCAGGTGTAACAGTAGACGTTTTTAAAGAAAACTTACAGCAATCATTACAGCGTGATTCTGTTTTATCACGACTTGAACAAACTGGTTTATTGGCACGGAATGAGTTATTAAAGGCACAACTTCAAACTTCCAATATTGAACTTGCTGTTTTGAATGCTGAAAATAATAGGAATATTGCCAGTGTAAATATGAACCTGATGCTTGGCATTCCGGAAAATACAATTTTGATTACTGATTCTTCAACTTTTGATAAAAATATCAGTTTTAAAAGCATAGAAGATTATGAGCAGCTTGCTTTGCAAAATAGGAAAGATATTCTTGCGCTTTCATTTCGCGAAAAATCGGCAACCACAGGCATCGCAGCAACTAAAGCGGAAATGCTGCCGTCAGTTGCATTAACAGCGGGTTATATTGCAGCAGATATTCCTCATCTTCTTTCCATAACAAATGCAGTAACCTTTGGCGTAGGCATCAAATATGACGTGGGATCTTTATGGAAAACCAAAAGTAAAATAATTCAGGCACAGGCACATGAAAGAGAAATTTCTGCCAACCAGGATCAGCTTAATGATGCAGTACGACTCGAGATAAATACAGATTATGAAAACTTATTGCTAAGCCAAAAGAAAATTGAGGTATACGAAAGAGCGGTAGTACAGGCAACTGAAAATTACAGAATCACAAAAAATAAATATATCAATAGTCTTGTAACCACAACAGATTTGCTTGATGCAAACGTATCTCTGTTGCAATCAAAAATAAATCTGGCAGTTGCAAAAGCAGATGTGTTACTGGCATACGATATATTACTTGAAACAGCAGGTTTAATATCTGCTCAATAAAAAAAATTAAAGCGTAAATCAATTTTATGGAATCGAAAGACAATGAAAAAATAATCCCCGGCAATTCAGCACCCGTGGAAGAAACTAATGGCAAAGCTGCCGCCGAACCAAAAAAACGCAGCAAAGTTTTCCTGATTATTCTAATTGCAATGATTGGATTTGGTGCATGGTTTGGCATTTCAAAATATACCTATGCCTTACATCATGAAGAAACAGATGATGCACAGGTACAAGCTGATATAAGTCCGGTGATACCGCGGGTTTCAGGATATGTAAATGAAGTAAGAGTAAAAGATAACCAGGCGGTTCAAAAAGGCGATACTTTGTTAATATTAGATGATCGCGATTACAAATTAAACCTGGACAAGGCAGAGGCTGCTCTTGCCACGGCAAAGAGCAATGTGAATGCTGCCCGGGCTACCACCAATGCTGCACGCACCGGAATTGAAAGTTCAAAGGCCAGTGTATCAACCGTAGATGCGCAGATAGCAGCAGCACAAATTGCTGTAACAAGAACTACTCAGGATTATAATCGTTATGCTAATCTTATCCAGGATCATTCTATAACACAGCAACAATATGAGCAGGCGCTTGCCGCAAAAGAAACTGCAGAAAAACAATTACAGATTTTGCAACAACAGAAAAACCAGGCATCAACCCAAACAAGCGTTGTTTCTTCGCAAAGCAATGCAACCGCAGAGCAAATAGGCGTTTCAGAATCGATAGTAAAACAACGTGAAGTTGAGGTTGAAGATGCAAAACTCACTTTATCTTATACAATAATAACTGCAGCCGGAGATGGCAAAATTTCAAAGGTAAATGTACAGCAAGGACAATTTCTACAGGCAGGCCAGCCCGTATTCAGTATTGTTCATAATACCAGCGTATGGGTGGTGGCTAATTTTAAAGAAACCCAATATAAGAAAATGAGAATAGGACAACAGGTAATTGTTCATGCAGATGCATTTCCCAAACACGATTTTGAAGCGACCCTTTCATCTTTTTCGCCTGCAACAGGGGCAGAGTTTGCGCTGTTACCTCCTGATAATGCAAGTGGAAATTTTGTAAAAGTAGTTCAACGCCTTCCTGTAAAAATTGAATTTACCAACAAGAGTGATACTTTGTTGAACAGGCTCAAGGCAGGCATGAACGTGGATGTGGATGTACATCTTAATTAATTTATTTATAAAGAATTTAATAAACAGATGCAACAGGAAAATTCGTTAGTCGAATATGGTGCAAGGCGGGCAATCGTTACCGTTACAGCTATCCTTTGTGCCTTACTTGAAATTGTTGATACCACAATTGTAAATGTGGCCTTGACAGACATGAAAGGAAATCTTGGTTCAACGCTAACCGAAATTGGCTGGGTTATCACCGCGTATGCAATCGGCAATGTTATTATTGTACCAATGACAAGTTGGCTTTCGCAGCAATTTGGACGCAGAAATTACTTCGCGGCTTCTATCATGATTTTTACAATCTTTTCTTTTTTATGTGGAAACGCAACAGGTATTTGGGAACTGGTAATTTTCAGATTCTGCCAGGGATTAGGTGGTGGTGCGCTTCTTGTTACTTCACAAACAATAATCACAGAAAGCTATCCTATTGAAAAGCGTGGAATGGCCCAGGCTATCTATGGTCTCGGTGTAATTATTGGGCCAACATTAGGCCCGCCATTGGGAGGTTATATTGTAGATCATTTTAGCTGGCCTTATATATTTTACATTAATATTCCTATCGGTATTGCTGCAACCCTACTAACGTTGCAGTTTGTACGAAGTCCCAAATTTTATGCAAAAACTTTAAGAAAGCATATCGATTTCCTGGGGATTGCTTTGCTTGCTGTTGCTGTTGGATCATTACAGTACGTTCTTGAAAAAGGCCATGATGATGATTGGTTTAATGATAATATTATTATAATGCTAACGGTTACCGCCATTCTTGGATTTTTCTTTTTTATATGGAGGGAACTCACGTATAAAAACCCCATTGTAGAATTACGGGTGCTAAAGAATGGTAATCTTCGTGTAGGCACCATCATGTCTTTTCTGTTAGGATTCGGTTTATATGGCTCTACATTTATTATTCCTTTATATACTCAATCTACGCTTGGCTGGACGGCGCAACAATCAGGAATGTTATTAATTCCTTCCGGTATTGCAACTGCCTTTATGATGCCTCTTATCGGCAGGCTGTTGCAAAAAGGAGTAAAACAACAATATCTGGTAGCAGGGGGCCTTCTTACCTTTTTTTTGTATAGCCTGTGGGCTTATAAAATACTTACTCCCGCTACAGGAGCAGACTCTTTTTTCTGGTTGCTTATCGTAAGAGGAGCTGGACTCGGCCTTTTATTTATCCCAATTACAACATTGGCTTTATCCACTTTATATGGTCAGCAAATTGGCCAGGGAGCTGCATTTACAGGAATGATGCGTCAATTGGGTGGATCATTCGGCGTAGCCATAATCACTACATTTCTTTCAACTCAAAATATGACACACAGGATGAATATTGTAAGTCACCTGGATAGAAATAACCCTGCTGTACAGCAAAGAATTTCAATGATGCAAAGAGGATTTGTGGCCAAAGGAATGACTCCGGACATCGCTTTAAAAAGCGCCTATAAGGCCCTCGACTATAATATATTAAAACAGGCTTCTGTATTGTCTTACATGGATGTTTTCCTGTACCTTGGTGTTTTATTTCTAATTTGTGTTCCGTTTGTTTTATTGGTTAAAGGCAACCGAAAGAAAAAAGTAAATATGGCAGAAGCAATGCATTAATAGGTTAAAATTTTTTTTGCCTGTTTTTGGTATCAATCAATCTTAAACTTTTTTTAAAGAGCCCGTTCAATCGGCGCCTTCATTTATATTTGCAGTTCACAATATAAATTTTGCATTGAGTAATACAACTTCTGAAAGAAAAGCATTTTTTAAAAAATTTCGGGGTATCGAAACGCAGGATACTGAAATGAGCTTTCTTGACCATCTTGAAGTTTTGCGTTGGCATATCGTACGCTCTGCGATTGTACTGGTAATAATAGCTTTTGTTATTTTTTTTAAAATTGATTGGGTTTTCGATAACATTATCTATGCCCCCGCACGTAAAGACTTTATAACCTATACCGGGTTATGTAATCTTGGGCATAGATTGCATTTGGGTGACGGACTTTGCATGCCGCCTGTAGATATCCCGCTTTTAGGAAGCACCGTAAGCGGCCCATTTATGTCTGCCATTTCCATTTCATTTATGGGCGCATTAATCATTGCTTTTCCTTATTTATTTTGGGAGTTGTGGCGTTTTGTAAAACCAGCATTATCAACCAAAGAACTAAAATATGCCCGGGGAAGTATAGGATGGGTTTCATTATGTTTTTTCACGGGTGCCGCATTTGGGTATTATTTGTTAGCCCCCTTTACTTTTAATTTTCTTGCCAATTTTCAATTGGGCACGTTAGGGGTTTACAAATATCTTCCTACACTGGATGATTTTATTGAAACACTCACTGATATCATTTTAGGTTGCGGAATTGCCTTTGAGCTGCCGGTATTGGCTTACGTTCTTTCAAAATTAGGAATTATTACTCCTAAATTTTTGAAGGTATACCGTAAATATGCTTACGTGGTTATTTTAATTGTTGCCGCTGTTATAACTCCTTCTCCTGACTGGACCAGTCAAACGATTGTTGCCGTGCCGCTGATTATACTTTATGAAATAAGTATTTTCATTAGCAATAGAGTGCATAGACAAAGGGTAAAAGACGAAACACAATGGGATTAATACGCTTGCGGAATTAACTGTTGAAAAAAAAGTTAAATCATTCAATTGAACGCAAAATAATTTTGCATCATATTTCGTTTGAAATATATTGCAGAGTAAAGCTTTCCTTAAAATGAATACCCGTAAACTATCCCTATTCTCTCCCGTAATGATTCCGCTAATGTTTATCTTTTTTATTCCCTATAAGGGAAATAAAACTGAAAGCAATGCGAATAGTCTTTATTCGGAAGCAGCAAGAAAAAGCATACGAAAAAACCTGGTGGATAACCACTATTATATTATTATTTCCAAAAAGGATTATGAGTTGAAGGTATACGATGACCAGGGCTGGTATGCTACTTATCCCTGTGTGTTTGGAAGCAATGACCTTCGTGATAAATATATGGAAGGAGATAAAAGAACACCCGATGGAAAATTTAAAGTGCTCCTGAAAAAAATTAATCCAAAATGGGGCTTCGAGCTTTTATTAGATTATCCTACCCAGGAAAGCCAGGAAAGATTTAAGGAAAGAAAGGCTGAAGGCGTTATACCTCGCAGCGCCAGGATTGGCGGTGGTATCGCCATACATGCTACAAGGCCTGATGAAGAATGGACAGTTGATTATTATCAAAACTGGACAGACGGTTGTATTTCTTTAAAATATACAGAAGCAAAAGATTTGTATAGTTATATTCCTGTTGGCACGCCTGTTACTATTAATGAGTAATGTATTTCGTTTAACCTTTACCGTTATTTATATCCAGGTAAATTAAGCATCCATCTCCATAGCTTAAAAACCTAAACTTATTATTCAACGCATAATCATAAATAGCTTTCCATTCTTTTCCCGCCATGGCAGCTACTAATAATAATAATGTTGATTTAGGCTGATGAAAATTGGTAATCATTCCATTTAAAATTCTGAATTGATAGCCGGGGGCAATAATAATTTGCGTTCGCAGGAAAAGACTTTCTATATTTTTGTTTTTTAGAAATTGAATTAATGATCGCAACGCAATTTCCGGAGTAATATCTAGGGCTACCATATTATCATTATATACTTCCCATTGTTTTATTTCCAAATCTTCAAATGAAATTTTTTTATGCAACATTATTTTAACTCCCATCCAGTAAAGACTTTCAACAGTTCTTACAGAAGTTGTTCCCACGCAAAAAATTTCATTCGAAATACTTTGAATAAGCTGTTCAATAAAATCTGTTGATACATCTATCCATTCGGCATGCATTTCATGTCCTTGCATTGTTTCACTTTTCACAGGCTTAAAAGTTCCGGCGCCTACATGGAGCGTAACAAAACCTGTATCAATATTTTTTTCTTTTAATGATGTAAATATTCTTTGAGTAAAATGCAATCCTGCAGTTGGCGCAGCTACCGAACCTTCATACAGGGAATAAATGGTTTGATATCTTTCTGCATCAATCTCGGCGGCGTCGCGTTTTATGTAAGGAGGTAAAGGAGTTTTTCCTGCGTGTTCTATAATTTCTGCGAATGGGTATTCACCCGGATTC
>CBIGQT010000132.1:0-7345 GCA_966191655.1 uncultured Ginsengibacter sp. | reverse complement strand
CTTTGTCCTGTTGCCTTTATAATCATATCGCACTCAATCGCAATAGTCTCACCGGTTGGCTCTGGTGCAGGCTTTCCGGAGAAATCAGGAATACCCAATTTCATTATATCACAAATTAATGAAGTAACTTTTCCATCCTTTCCAATAATTTCTTTTGGCGAAGCAAGCCATTGCATTTTGCAACCATCAAGCAAGGCAATATCAAATTCTGTCTGTGTACAATTCTTTTCAGCTTCGCTTCGTCTATACAACATCGTTACCTCTGCAGCCCCAAGTCTTTTTGCCTGTGTGGCCGCATCTATTGCTGTCATTCCCATGCCAATTACAATCACTTTATTTCCTACCAGAATATTAGAAAATCCTTTTGTCCTTATGTTATAAATAAAACTTATTGCATCTTCCACACCTTCCAAATCCTCGCCTGAAATGTTGAGGTGGTTTGCCAACCCTACTCCTATTCCCAGATAAACTGCATCAAAATCTTTTCGTAATTGTTCAAGTGTTACTTCATTTCCTAAAGTATGATTATACTTAATATTTATTCCACCCAAAGAAGTGATAAAATCAACTTCATCTTCGCAAAATTCAGGCGTTACTTTATATGCAGCAATTCCGTATGTCATTAATCCACCACCTTTACTTTCTTTCTCAAAAACAGTTACGTCTATGCCTTCACGTGAGAGTGCATGTGCACATGAAAGTCCGGCTGGCCCGGCGCCTACGATTGCGACTCTTTTAGGCGCAGTTTTTTTTCTTTCAAATAATTTCCATTTATCTTTTACTGCTTTCTCTGTAGACCAGCGCTGAAGCCTTGCAATTTCAATAGGCTTTTCGTCCAATAAATTATACACGCAATTGCCTTCGCATAATTTTTCTACCGGGCAAACTCTTGAACATCCGCCACCAAAAATATTAGAAATGAAAATAGTATGTGCTGAGCCCTTTATATTATCAGTAGTTATTTGTTTAATAAATTTTGGAATATCAATACCTGTAGGACAGCCCTTGATACAAGGCGCATCATAACAAAACAAACAACGGTTTGCTTCAACCAAAGCTGCCTCCTTATTTTCAAAAGGGGGATGAATATCACTGAAGTTTTCAGCATATTCAGCCTGAGATAATCTATTATTCTTTATTGACATCAATTATTTTTTTGCCACGGATTACATCGATTTGCACGGATTTATTTCTAATATCAAAAACAGATGAATAGTTTAAACAAGTCTTTTCCTTTTTTTTAGAAGTCCCGATAGCTATCGGGAGGGATGAGGCCTTACAACTCAACCAACTTCCCATAAGTCTCCGGTCTTCTATCTCTGAAGAACTGCCAGGTGTTTCTTACTTCTTCAATCATATCCAAATCAAATTCTGCAACCAGTAATTCATCTTTGTCTTCAGAAGCCTGCGCAAATATTTGTCCGCGTGGATCAACGAAGTACGATGAACCATAAAATTTACCAAGATTCCATGGCTTCTCTTCACCAACGCGATTGATGCAACCCATAAAATATCCATTGGCCACTGCATGTGCAGGTTGTTCCAGTTTCCATAAATATTGTGAAAGCCCGGCAACGGTTGCAGAAGGATTATAAACTATTTCAGCGCCATTTAAACCTAAAATTCTTGCGCCATCAGGAAAGTGGCGATCATAACAAATGTATACACCGATCTTCGCATACTTTGTTTGAAATACAGGATAGCCAAGGTTTCCAGGCTTAAAGAAAAATTTTTCCCAGAAGCCTGTTGTATGCGGAATATGATTTTTTCTATACTTTCCCAGGAAGGTTCCATCTGCATCTATAACTGCTGCTGTGTTATACAAAACTCCCGGTTGCTCTTTTTCATACACCGGAACAATCATTACCATATTATATTTTTTCGCATACTCACACATGAGCTCTGTTGTTGGGCCGGGAACACTTTCAGCAGATTCATACCATGCTTTATCCTGGCCTGGGCAGAAATACGGTGTATTAAAAATCTCCTGCAGACAAAGAATCTGTACTCCCTGTTTTCCCGCATCATCAATAAAAGGCAAATGCTTTTGCACCATCGCTTCTTTAATTTCTTCAATAGTTCCTTCTCCTTCTGTTTTAGGCAAACTCATTTGTATCAAACCAGACTTAATTATTCGTGCCATATTTTTTATTTTATTCTATCAAATTGTTTAGGGAAAAAGATTGGGCTTGTCGATGTTATTTGGGTTCTCTTCAAAATATTTTTCAATCAATTTAAAAATATATTTCACGTATTGTCTTGATGGCTCAATAAATTTAATAACAAGCTCCTCATCAAAAATTATAAAATCATCATAATCACTTTGTACTCTTTCATTCATAAGACTTTGAAAAAAAGCAGCCTGATCGCTATCAAAGCTCTTTTGTTTTACAAAATTTTGATTTAGTTGAGAAACTGTTCCACTATGCGTTTTTGAAACCAGGTCTTTAGTTAACAATAAAGCCTGCGTTGCATGAAAGCAACTGTAATAAAGACGATTTATGAGTGTGTTATAAAACTTATTCTCCAGTAATTTTTCAGCCTCCTTGATAAATGCCGCCGACTTTTTCATCTTAATTTTTATTTGCTCATCCCGTCTGCTCATAAATTTATAAATTGATCTCCAATACCCAATTGTAAAGAATAATATCCAGGATGATTCTTCCAATCACTTTCTGTAGTTATTATAAAGCTAAAAATAGAGCCAACGGAAATGCTTAGCGGAAATAGTTTTTCATCTATATTTCTTCTAACTGACTTTGGATATTCTTTATGGGTTAACACCAGGATATCCCAGTCACTTTCTGCATGAACCTCACCCGTTACCCTGCTTCCAAATAAATAAATTTTCGCATCAGGAATTTCTTCCAACACGACTGATTTTATTTTTGATAATATTTCTTCCTGTGAATACATTGTCTTTTTTTAAACACCTAAATAATTTTACTCACTTTTTTCCTTTTTATAAATTTACCAAATCCTTCTGGCACTTTGCATTCATTTTCATCAATCACAACCTCACCTCTTAACAAAACTGTTTTTACTTTTCCTGTTACTTCCCAACCTTCATAACCAGAATAATCAACATTCATGTGATGTGTTTTTGCAGAAAGAACATGCTTTCCATTGGCATCAAAAATTACAATGTCTGCATCGCTGCCTGTAGCAATAGTTCCTTTTCGTGGAAACATTCCAAATATTTTGGCGGGATTCGTGCAGGCAACTTCTACATATTTATTCAAAGTAATTTTTCCTTTTGCAACTCCTTCGCTAAATAGTAGTTCCATCCTGTTTTCGATTGCGGGATGACCGTTAGGAATCTTTGAAAAGTCATCTTTACCCATTAATTTTTGTTGCCACATAAAAGGGCAATGATCTGTTGCAACAACATTTACCAATCCCTGGTTAATACCTGCCCACAAGGTTTGCTGATCTTTCTTTTCACGAAGTGGGGGGCTCATCACCCATTTAGCGCCTTCAAAATCTTTTTCATACAATGAGGCATCCAGTAATAAATATTGAATACATGTTTCCACAAATAAATGCTGATTTCTT
The DNA here is from genome assembly GCA_966191655.1 of uncultured Ginsengibacter sp. Taxonomy (GTDB): domain Bacteria; phylum Bacteroidota; class Bacteroidia; order Chitinophagales; family Chitinophagaceae; genus Ginsengibacter. The sequence continues at coordinate 3,790 of CBIGQT010000132.1, read as the reverse complement.
TTTGTTGCGTTACGCACTGCATTCAATGCGCCTTCGCATGTAAGATGAACAATATATCCCGGACAACCTGTATAGTTCAACATGTCAACAAATCTTTCAGAAGCTTCTGCCTCAGTAACTTCCGGCTGAGATAAATAATGATATAACGGTGAAAAATTTCCTTCATCTCTGTTTTTCTGAATTAAATAATCAATCATATCGCCGTTAGTTGCATGAACGGTCACCATTCCACCTTGTTTTTTAACCTCTTCCATCAAGCCAATCATCTGGCGATCATCAATCATTAAAGCACCCTTGTAAGCCATAAATGTTTTGAAAGAAGAGATGCCCTCGTCTTCTATCATTTGCTTAACTTCTTTTTTTGTGTCATCATTAAAATCAGTAACAGCCATATGGAAACTATAATCGCCAAAAGTGGTTCCCCCGGCCCTGCCGAACCATTCATTCAAGGCCTCACGCAATGAGTGGCCTTGTTTCTGCAGAACAAAATCTATAACAGTTGTTGTTCCTCCAAACAATGCAGCCCGCGTTCCTGTTGCATGTGTATCGCTCGAAAAGGTACCCATAAAAGGCATTTCCAAATGAACATGCGGATCTATTCCACCGGGAAAAACCAGCATGCCGGAAGCATCAATTTCTTTATCAGCTTTTACATTTAAACTCTTACCAATAGAAGAAATGGTTTCACCTTCAATAAAAATATCAGCAACATAATCATCTGCTGCTGTAATAATTCTACCATTTTTTATTAAGACAGACATTTTGATTTTTTTGACTTTCTCAATCTATGAAAATTGCTCTATAAATTCAAGAGGTTTTATATTTCTTAATCTAATTTTATACTTTCTCATCATCAGGTAATAAACACAACCTGCCACAAAAAACCCAACAAACCAGGCATAATTATAAAGATTTGAAACCCATAGTGGAACAGCATCCTGCGGAATTACTTTTATTGTCGTGAGAAATCCGGGCAGGTTAGGAAGAATTCCCAAAAGTAATGCAGTAATTGCTGCAACATTAAAACCTTTATTGAAGGTATATCTGCCCTGGTGCTGATATAATTCTCTTGTAACTAATTGTTGCTTTCTTATAAAATAATAATCAGCAATCATGATGCCGCCAACAGGACCTAACAGGCTCGAATACCCGACAAGCCATGTAAAAATATATCCGGAAGGATCTGCAATAAGCTTCCATGGAAAAATTAAAATTCCGATTATACCTGTTATATATCCTCCTTTTCGAAAATTAATTTTTGATGGAGCAAGGTTTGCAAAATCATTTGCCGGGCTTACAATATTGGCAGCAATATTTGTTGCCAGTGTTGAAATAGCAACGGCAACCATTGCAATGCTCACAATAAATTTACTGCTAAACTTTCCTGCTAGTACTAACGGATCCCAAATAGTTTGTCCATATAAAATAACGGTTGCAGACGTAACAACCACGCCGATAAAAGAGAATAACGTCATAGATGTTGGAAGACCAATGGCCTGCCCTTTTATCTGTGCCTGCTGACTTTTTGCATATCGCGTAAAATCCGGAATATTTAATGAAAGCGTTGCCCAATAACCAACCATCCCTGTAAGCGCAGGAAAAAAGAAATTCCAGAATTCATTGTTGGTTTTAAATTTTGACGGCTCCTTCAATATAGGCCCAAGTCCATGTACTGCATATATTGCCCAGGCTAACAGAGCCAACGCAGCAAGTGGTAAAAAGAAGGCTTTAAATACCAATAATTTTTTTATGCTGTCTACACCAAGATAAACAACAAACATATTTAACAGCCAGAAAAGAATGAATGTAATCGCAGGGCCGGTCTGTAATCCAAAAGATGCCGGGAATATCTGTGGCAGTGTCTCAATTGCGGGTACCCATAACCGTAACATCTGGTATAAAGCAAAACCTCCAATCCATGTTTGAATGCCAAACCAGCCACAGGCAACAATCGCACGAAGCATCGCTGCAATGTTAGCACCTTTGGTTCCAAAACTTGCTCTTGCAAACACCGGAAATGGAATTCCATACTTTGCTCCGGCGTGACCATTCAAAATCATTGGAATGAGTACAATGGCATTCCCCAAAAAAATGGTAAGTATTGCTTCCCACCAGTTCATACCACCACCAATAAGGGAACTGGCCAGCATGTAAGTTGGAATGCAAAGACTCATGCTTATCCAAAGCGCCGCATAATTCCAGGTATCCCACGTTCTTTTTTGTTTTGGAACCGGCGCCAGGTCTTCACTGTATAAGGAAGCATGATGAGTATATAATGGTTCCTCTAACGCCGTTGTAAGATTATCTGTTTTTTCATTCATAGTTTAAATTACATATTCATCTGCTATTAAAATTGCTTCGGAAATTATTGCAAGACCTTCATCAATTTGTTTTTCGTTTATGCATAACGGTGGTGCTATAAAAATGTAGTTCCATCTAACAAAAGTGTACATTCCCAATTCTCTTATTTTGGCGGCAACTTTATTCATCACAGCCATTTCCCCGGGTTTTGCATTGAAGGGAGCCATTGGTTCTTTAGTTGTTCTGTTTTTTACTAATTCCATACAACCCAGCAATCCCGTATTTCTCCAGTTACCAATGCTTAGATGTTGTGCTGCCATTTCAGCTACTTTCTTATCAATATATTTCCCCATTCTGACAGCGTTTTCAATAAGGTCATCTTCTTCATAAATTTTTAAAACTTCCAAAGCTGCTGCACAACAAACAGGATGAGCTGAATACGTTAGACCAATAGAAAGATACGTGTCATCAAACTTCGAAATAATTTTATCTGACACCATTAAACAACCGAAAGGCAAGTAACCACAGGTTAATCCTTTTGCCATTGCAATCATATCCGGAACAATATTATGATTTTGAAAACCAAACCATTTACCTGTTCTGCCAAAGCCACTCATTACTTCATCCATAATTAAAAGAATTCCGTTTATATCACACAATTCTCTTACTTTTTTTAAATAACCTTTCGGATATTGCAGACAACCGGATGAGCCGGATTCACCCTCCAATAAGATTGCAGCAATATTATTGGGTCCTTCATATGAAATGATTCTTTCCAATTGTGCCACACTTTCTTTTAATAAACTCTCTTCGTCAAATTCCCAACGATATAAATAAGGTAAATCAAAATGTACAAAATTGGTTGCCTGCTGCGAATCAACGGCAAGTTTTCTGGGGTCGCCACTTGCTGTCATTGCTGCATTTGTAGAGCCATGATAAGATTGGTAACGGGATAGAATTTTATGTCGCCCTGTATGAAGCCTTGCTAATTTAATTGCATTTTCAATTGAATCTGCCCCACCCAAAGTAAAAAATGCTTTGTTCAAATCGCCGGGACAAATTTCTGCTAATTTTTTTCCAAGCTTTCCTCTTGCTTTAGTAACACAGGAAGGTGTTACATAACTTACCTCCTGCATTTGTTTTATAACGGCATCGGTTACACGCTGATCACCATGGCCAATATTTACATTCATTAGTCCTGATGAAAAATCTATATAACGTTTGCCGTTGTAATCATATAAATAAACTCCTTCGCCTCTTTCAACAGCGATGGGATTCGTTCCCTTTTGTTTACTCCATGAGAATACAGTGTAGTCCTGGTTGTTTTGAATAATTTCGGAGGTTTGTGTAACGGTCTTTACGTTCATAACATTTAATTTATATATCTCTATTAAAATATTCTTTTAATTCGGGTTGCAATAAATATTCTTCTCCACAAAAGTTATTTATATGGTACAATAACTTCCCAAATGGGACCCCATAATTTTTG
>CBIGQT010000131.1:0-7373 GCA_966191655.1 uncultured Ginsengibacter sp. | reverse complement strand
CATTGGGAGCGATGACTCTTCTGAAAGCATCGATCGGCTTGCGGGTGAAGCGTTGCACATCCACAAAGTTGAAAATGACCTCTATCTCTTTTTCGATCTTGAAGATCTTATAAGTTTCATCACGAAGATTTTTTGATACCGCGGTTATCGCATCACTTTGATTGATCGAAAAAGTGACAACAGGTGAATACATCTTATCTCTTCCTACCAATGTTATATCTGTTCCGTGCAGCGTAGTGATGACGGGAATATTTTTATTTTCTTTTTTCAGGATCTGTTTGGCGACATAGGCCGCGGAAGCATGAGGGATTGCATAATGTACATGCAGCAGGTCAAGATGGTTGTTCCTTATCACGTCAACCATGGTACTTGCAAGTGCTGTTTCGTAAGGAGGATAGTCAAACAGCGGGTAAGTAGGAACCTGCACCTCGTGATAAAATATATTGGGAATAAAACCATTCAGCCGCACCGGCTGCTGGTAAGTAATAAAATGTACCTGGTGATCTTTTTGCGCTAACGCCTTTCCTAGTTCCGTTGCCAATACACCACTACCTCCAAATGTGGGATAGCATACAATTCCTATTCTCATATTTTTCGAAATGCTTTACGAAGTTAAATACTATAAACAACCTAACCCTTCCGTTTATATCAATATTATTTCATTCATCTCAAATATTTTGCTTCGAATAACCGGTTTGATTTATTTTAGCCGGATTGAATGATGTAATTTATGAGAAAACTTTTTATTAGCCTTTTTGCTTTTTTTACTTGTACCTGTTCTTTTGCCCAAAACGATGATTCAATAATGATCCGTCGCATTGCTGACGAAATTCTTTTACATAGTAAAGCCTATGATAATCTTCACGACCTTACCAAAAATATCGGCAGTCGTTTATCAGGCTCGGCAGGATTTTACAAAGCAGAACAGTGGGGTTTAAAAGTCTTGCAGCAGTCAGGTGCGGATAAAGCCTGGTTGCAGGAATGCATGATACCTCATTGGGCAAGAGGTGGCAAAGACGAAGCAACGGCAAACATTGCTTCTCAGAAAAAGAACCTTGATGTGATCGCATTGGGTAATTCAATTGGTACGGGATCAAAAGGAGTTTCAGCAAATGTTGTTGAAGTAAGATCATTTGAGGAGCTGGAAATGAAAAAAGATTCGGTGAAAGGAAAGATCGTTTTTTATAACTATAAATTCAATCCAACTTTTGTCAGCACGTTCCAGGCTTATGGTGATGCGGTAAGATATAGAGGAGCAGGTGCCAGCCGCGCTTCAAAATATGGCGCGTTGGCTGTGATCGTAAGAAGTATGAGTGAAAGTACAGACAATAATCCTCATACCGGCGCTTTGCGCTATGATACTACATTTCCTGAGATCCCAGCTGTGGCAGTTGGCTTAAAAGATGCAGACCTGCTGGATTCTGCTCTCAGGCAGAAAACAGTTACTGTGTTATTAAAAACAAATGGACACTTTCTTCCTGACACAATTGGTCATAACGTGATCGGTGAATTAACAGGAACGGAATTTCCAGACGAGTATATTACCGTTGGTGGCCATCTCGACAGTTGGGATCCTGCCGAAGGTGCTCACGATGATGGCGCCGGTATCGTACACACCATAGAAGTTCTTCGGGCGTTCAAAGCACTTGGATACAAACCAAAACACACCATTCAGTTTGTGCTATTTGCCAATGAAGAAAACGGTTTACGTGGTGGAACAAAATACGCTGAAGAGGCGAAGGCTAAAAATGAAAAACACATTTTTGCCCTGGAAAGTGATGCAGGTGGCTTTTCTCCCCGTGGCTATAGCTTCGGAGGCTCGGCTAAACAATTGAAAAAAGTACAGAGCTGGATCCCATTATTAATTTGGTATGGAGTATATCAAATTGTAGGTGGAGGCGGTGGTGCTGATGTCAGTCCTTTGAACGCAAATTTTGGAACGCCTGTTGCAGAACTGGCGCCTGATACACAGCGGTACTTCGATTATCATCATGCCCGCAATGATGTGTTTGAAAATGTAAACAAAAGGGAATTGGAATTGGGTGCTGTGAATATGGCCGCGTTGATCTACCTCGTTGATAAGTATGGATTGTAGGACCTGTTGATCATTCATCATAGTTAATGGCGGAAAGAACGATGACTGACGGTTAAGTCATTTTAAAAGATCTGATATTGCTGATCGGACAGAAGCAAAGGGAAATGAATTGACCACTTTCTGCATTTGTTTTTTTATTTCTTCATTGCAAAGATTTCCAATGCTTCCCTCATGAAGGCCCCTCCCAACCTTCTCCAAAGGTGGAGGAGTAAATGTTCCTTCTTCTACCTTTTGTCCTACTATTTTGTAAGCTTCACGAAATGGAACTCCCTGCATCACCAACTTATTTACTTCGTCAACAGTAAACAGGTATTTATATTTTTCGTCGGCGAGGATGTTTTTTTTGATGCCGATATTCGATAACATCAGTCCTGCCATTTCAATACAATTCTTTAATGTTTTAAATGCGGGAAACAAATGCTCTTTTAATAATTGCAGATCACGATGGTAGCCCGAAGGCAGGTTTGTTGTCATCAGCATAATTTCATTGGGAAGAGATTTGAGCTGGTTGCAATAAGAACGGATCAATTCAAATACGTCAGGATTTTTTTTATGCGGCATAATGCTGCTGCCTGTTGTAAGTTCTGCCGGAAAAGAAATAAAATCAAAGTTTTGATTGAGATACAAACAAACGTCCATGCTTAGACGGGAAAGTGTCGCACCAATATTTGCCAATGCCTGCGAAACAATTCTTTCCGTTTTGCCACGACTCATTTGGGCATATACAACATTATAATTTAAGTCTTCAAACCCCAACAATTCAGTAGTTAATTTTCTGTTGATTGGAAACGAAGACCCAAAGCCTGCAGCGGATCCCAAAGGATTTTTATTAACGATTTCCCACGCAGCATAAAGTGTGATCATGTCATCAGTAAGGCTTTCAGCATAAGCGCCAAACCAAAGCCCGAATGATGAGGGCATGGCCAATTGCAAATGCGTATAGCCGGGCAACAAATAATCTTTGTAAGCTTCGCTTTGTTGAATTAAGAGGTCAAAAAACTCTTTTACATCATCCACCAATATTTCAATCTCATGTCGCATGTATAGCTTTAGATCTACTAAAACCTGGTCATTACGTGAGCGTGCACTATGAATTTTTTTCCCGGTATCACCGAATTTTTTTGTAAGAATCATTTCAACCTGCGAATGCACATCTTCTATATCTTCATCAAGTTTAAACTTTCCCTGTTCGATATTTTTATAAATTTCTTTTAATCCTTTTTGTAAAACTTCTAATTCTTCTGCCGTGAGCAAATTAATTGTTTGCAACATTTGAATATGAGCCAATGAACCTAACACATCGAAAGGAGCAAGATACATATCAAGCTCTCTGTCTTTACCAACAGTGAAAGTTTCGACTTCTTTTGTTGAAGCAATATTTTTTTGCCAGAGTTTCATATAATAGTTTTCATAACACGAATTTCTTTGCACGAATTACACGAATTAAGATAAACATGCTAAAGGATTATTTTTTGTTTTCAATTAGTGTAATTCGTATTATATTTCGTGTTATACCTTAATATTTTTTAGTAAGATTATATATTTTTCAATTCCATCTTTTATTTCATCAACAAAAATATATTCATCAGCGCTATGGCTTCTTGCCGAATCACCAGGACCTATCTTTAAAGCCGGGAAACTCATCAATGCCCTGTCAGAACAAGTTGGTGAACCGTAAGATTCAAGTCCCATAACACTTCCGGCAATTACCAAAGAATGGCTTTCTTCAATAAACGAAGCTTTTAATCTTGTGCTTCTTGGTTTAATTTCACTTGTTATATTCTTTTGCACCTCATTAATTATATCATCAAATGAATAAAACTCATTGACTCTTATATCAACTAAAAAACTACACTCGGAAGGTACAATATTATGCGCTTTATTTTGTGTACTAATGGAAGTAACTGCCATGTGAACCGGACCAAGAAATGCAGATGTTTTCTCAAATTGAAAAGTGCTGAACCATTGAATATCGTTCATAGCTTTGTATACTGCGTTTACGCCTTCGTTTCTTGCAGCATGGCCTGCTACGCCATGTGCAGTGCAATCCAATACAAGCAACCCTTTTTCTGCAACGGCCATTTTCATTAATGTTGGTTCACCAACAATACCACAATCAATTTTAGGAAGTTTGGGCAAAAGAATTTCAATTCCATCGTGACCGGAAATTTCTTCTTCTGCAGTTGCTGCAAGAATTAAATTAAAAGGTAAATTTTCATCATTATAAAAATATACAAAGGCAGCAATTAATGAAACCAAAGGTCCGCCGGCATCATTGCTTCCCAGTCCAAATAATTTTCCATCTTTTTCAATCGGGTTAAACGGGTCATTGGTGTAGCCTGCATTTGGCTTTACCGTATCATGATGGGAATTTAATAAAACTGTAAACTTTTTCTTGTCAAAATATTTATTTGCAGCCCACACATTATTCAGAAACCTGTTTACATAAATATCCTTTTCTTTTAAAAAAAGTTCAATTGTATCAGCGCTTTTATCTTCTTCTTTACTGAATGAAGGAATTGAAATCAATTGCTTTAATAACTTCAATACATCGCCAAGCAATGCATCATAATTATTTGCGATATTTATTTCTTTATTCATGCAATTATTTTTGTTCCGCTCTTATTATTTATTAATTGCAAAAGATCATTTGAATTTCCTATAATAACTTTGTTGACTCCGTTATTTATAGTATCAAAAGCATTATCAATTTTTGGCAAAATGCCTGCGAATAATTTTTTACCTTCTTTAAGTGTATTGTAGGTAGCAACATTTAATTCAGCAATGACGCTGCTTTCATCGTTCACATCTGCTAAAACGCCGTTCTTTTCAAAGCAATAAACAAGCTCAACGTTGTAAACTTTTGATAACGTAACAGATAACGCAGCCGCTATTGTATCAGCATTTGTATTTAATATATGACCTTCTTCATCGTGTGTCAACGGAGCAACAACCGGGGTTATATTATTATCAATAAATAATTGCCATGATGAAAGATTTATATGATCAGGATTTACGTCTCCAACCCAACCATAATCAATCATTTTTACAGGACGTTTTTTTGCCGGTAACACGTTTGCATCTGCACCGGTAAGGCCAATAGCATTGCATTGCAGAGATTGCAAGGCAACTACAATCTTTTTATTCACAAATCCACCATACACCATCGTAACCAAATCAATTGTTTCATCATCCGTTATTCTTCGGCCATCAATATAATTTGAATGAATGTTTAGCTTGTTGCAAATATCAGTAGCTATTTTTACCCAACCATGCACTAATATTTTTTTTTCTTTGATTGATGAAAACTCTTTTAAAAAAGAATCAAGATGACTTTTATCATCAATTACGTTACCACCTATTTTTATAATATAGAGAAGTTCTTTTGTGTCATTATTTTCTGCAGATAAATCTTTTGTCATGGCAAATCTTTTAAAATTTGCGACAGGACAGCTTGCGCAGCCCACACCCTGTTTGATGCCTGCTCCGTTACAATACTATTAACATTATCTAATACTTCATCGCTTAATTCAATATTTCTCCTAACGGGAAGACAATGCATAACTTTTGCGTCATTCGTTATTGATAGTTTTTCTTTAGTTAGCATCCAGTCATTTGCATTTTCTTCCACCTTGCCATACTCTTTATAACTGCTCCAGTTTTTTACATAAACAAAATCGGCATCTTTTAGCGCTTGTGCCTGGTCGTTAGTAATATGCGCATGGCCTGTAAAGCTTTCAGCAAGCTCATAGCCTGAAGGGTGAACGATTGTAAAATCTGACATATTCCATGCATTTATCCATTCGCATAAACTATTGGCAACACACTGTGGTAAAGGCTTTACATGAGGCGCCCAGGTTAAAACAATTTTAGGTTTTACTTTATTTTTTACAGGCAGATAATCGTTGATTGTAATAATATCGGTAAGGCTTTGTAATGGATGCACAGTGGCGCTTTCAAGACTTGTAACCGGAATCCCGGAATATTTTATAAACCGTTTCATTACAGTTTCATTATAATCTTCGTCTTTATTTTTTAACGAGGGAAAAGTTCTTACTCCCAAAATATCGAAGTAACGGCCAAGAATAGGTGCAGCATCCTTTATATGCTCAACACTAGTGCCGTTCATGATGGCGCCTTCTTCAAATTCAAGAGACCATCCATCCTGTGAAGCATTAAAGACAATTGCTTCCATTCCAAGATTTTGTGCTGCAATTTGTGTACTTAACCGTGTTCGCAAACTGGGATTTAAAAATATTAACCCCATACGTTTCCCTTTTCCTAATGATTGTTGTGATAAAGGGTTGTTTCTGAAATTATTTGCAGCAGTTATTAATTCATCAATATTTTCTGCATCTTTTACTGAAAGAAAGTTTCTCAATTTTTTTCTTTGATTAAGAGATAAAGATATTAATTATAAAATGAGTTATGAGGCATCTGCTTCAGCATAATTTTTAGAAAGAACTGAAATTTCTTCGCGCAAAGCACCTAAGAATTTATCAGCATCTTCTTTTGTTAAGGCAAGAGACGGAAGTAGTCTTATTACATTTGGCTTTGTTTCGCCTGTAAAAATATGATGCTTCATTAACAGGTTCTTTTTCAAATCTTTTAATTCAGGCGTTACATCAAAACCAATCATCAGGCCTTTACCGCGAGGATTTTTCAGTTCACTTATTTTTTCAATTTCACTAAATAAATAATCGCCTATTTGTGTTGCATTGTTCATTAATTTTTCCTTATCTATTACTTCCAAAACCGCCAAGGCAGCGGCACACGCTAAATGATTTCCGCCGAATGTTGTACCCAGCATAAAGTGTTTTGAATGTATATGAGGTGCAATAGAAATACCAGCAACAGGAAATCCGTTTCCCATTCCCTTTGCCATGGTGTAAATATCTGCGTCTACGTCTGCATAGTCATGAGAATAGAATTTGCCGGTTCTTCCATAACCGCATTGAACTGAATCTGCAATAAATACAGCATTGTATTGACTACATAAATTACGAATCAATTTTAAAAAAGATGTTGAAGCAACATTGATTCCGCCAACTCCTTGTATGCCTTCTATAATTACTGCACAAACTTCCCCGCCTTTTTTATCACAATAATTTTGCAAAGCTTCTTCATCATTAAAGGGAAGAAAAATTGCATTTTCTGTTTCATTAACAGGAGCAACAATTGAAGGATTATCTGTAACCGCAACTGCAAGTGAAGTGCGGCCATGAAATGCTTTTGAAAAAGAAATTCATTCAAGCGCGATCAACCAAAAGATTTTAAA
>CBIGQT010000130.1:0-7374 GCA_966191655.1 uncultured Ginsengibacter sp. | reverse complement strand
GAACAATCATTATTTATCTTTTGTGTATTGGTAATAATAATGCCTTTGAAAACAGTAGTTGTTTCAGCGTGATAACCCAATTGTATTTTAATTTTTTTTCCGGGAGTAAATTCATCTGAATCGCTAAGGTCAAATGTTTCTTTGGCGGGATCGCCATCAAGAAAAGTGATTGTTGCCCCGGGTATTTTATTGATTTCTGTTTGTACCGTAACATTGGTAAGATGATGCTTCTTCGAAATTTTATTTCCTTCGATTAAAATAGTGCAATTAATTACATCGGGGTTTTGCACTGTGGGTACTATCCTTGTTGAAGTTGGCATGTTTTATTGGGCTGGTGGAAAAAATATTTTTGTTCCGGTTTGGACATTTCGAAATCCATCGAGTTCATTGTAGGCCGCTACATCTATATAAAATTTTTGATCGTTATAAATTTTTTTAGTCATCAGTGGCAATTTATCTGATGCTGTTACAGTTCTTTCATGAGTTATGTCAGGACTCATAGGATTTTCCAACGCTACACGAAGATTTTCTTCAATACTTCCTTTGAAAGAACATTTGGCGATTGCTCTTATTGGTGTACCATCTGGTTTAAATAATTTGAACTCAATATCCATAGCGGTTAAAACTCCCTTGAATATTAAAGTACCCCAATGAATTTTTAAATAGTAAGGCCTGTGAATGTCTCCCTGGTATTGAAGTATCTGGTGCCTGAACAAATCAAGTTGATCGGGAACGGGAAGCGGAGGAGTGAGAATATTCGTTATAGTGCCGGTAGCGTCAAAAAGGAAATCGAAATTAAATTCCTGTGGTGGCATTTTATTAAACTTGAGCGATACCGCTGAGCTTCCTTGTCCCTGCGTTTCACAAAATTCTATTTTATAACGATACGTATAAGTTTCCGGATTGATAAGTGCAAAGAAAGGCGGCGCCGCAATATTATTATATTCTGGATCGCTATAAGAAAGAATATATAACTTTTCCAATTGTGCAAGATCAACAGCCATCAGCGTTCATTTTTTTGTCGAAGAGTTTTTAAAATTTTTTCCATTACCTCTTTTATAATATCCTTTTTCAATTTGGCAATATCTTCCTGTTTTATAGCCACATCAGGTTCTTTGTCTTTAGCGCCTACTATAGCTTTTATATGCAGTTCTTTAATTTCAATGGGCATAACAAAAATTTTATACAGACGCTATGATATTAAAATATTGATACGATAACGTAATGGATTCAATCATGATCGAATTATCCTGTGCGTTTAATCCTGAAACAGACCATTTTTTGGGAATCGCATGCACAACATACCATGTCATTACAGGAGCGTGTTGTTCATTGAGCAGCGCAATATGAAGGTTAGCAGGTGCAAACAAAAAATTTTCAAAAGCATCTCTACACCATTTAATAACCGGTGAGCCGATAAACATTCCTCTTTTCAATGTTATATCCGAATAACGGGTGCGCTTAGGTAATTGCCAGGTAAAACGATTTTGACCACCTTCAGTAAAATTTTCCATTTCCATTTCTACATCCAATCCGCTTACTTCCTGGAACCGGGTATCATCAGTTTGTGAACTCAGTTCAAACGTTACCAAAAAATGAAATCCAACAGGAGGATATTTAATCATTAGAGTTATTCATTTTGAATGGTTAATCCTTCGTGTGCAATTTCCAGCGTTTCAATAGCCACATCATTGCCGTCTGCTTTCAGATCAGTAGAAGTAACCTTCGTTGGCCACGCATTTTTTATTTTCCAAACTACCACCGGCGACAGCGTTTCATCCAACAGGCTAATCGTAATGTCACGTCTTTCAACGGTATTCATATTAATTGTGTTGAACCAGTTGTAGAAATCATTGTCCGACTTAAAAATGCCGCGTTTTAAAGTTATGTTGCTAAACTTGCGCTGCCCGGGCATTTTGATCTTATGATATTCCGGGCTTGCGCCATCGCGGTATTCAATTACATCATTTGTAATATCCAGCCCGCTTGCTTCTGTAAACCCAATGTTGGTGCCTCCCCATTGCACCTGGAAATGAAATTTTGGGAGTGGATAATTGGCCATAAAAATTTTAGTTTAAATTTTAATATTTTAAATAATAACAGCAATTATTTATGAGGTTTGCTGTATCTGAGTAAAGCGAAGTATGATAAACTCTGCCGGACGAACGGGAGCCATGCCTATTTCAATAATTAATTTTCCGTTTAGAACATCGTCAAAGGTCATTGTTAAACCCAATCCAACTCTTACATAAAAAGCCTGTTCGGGCTTTGCTCCTGCCAATGCACCGAGACGCCATAAATTAGTAAGATAATTTTCTATCATTGCCCGAACTTTCACCCAGGTATTAGCGTCATTAGGTTCAAATACAAATCGAAAAGCTGCGAGCTTCACTGACTTTTCTACCATGATGTAAAAACGACGAACTGATATGTATCGCCAATTATTGTCGTTACCCAACAAAGTTCTTCCTCCCCAAACCAATGTACCCTTTCCCGTAAATGTGCGAATGGCGTTGATTGATTTCCCTGTAGCCGGGTTCACGTTCATATCTGCCTGCATTTCATCAGAAATTTTGCAGGCCGGACCTAATACTGACTGCACGGCTACATTTGCCGGGGCTTTCCATATTCCTCTCGTTGCGTCAACCGCACAGTAAATACCTGCCATCGCCGGAGAAGGAGGCATGGACATTGGGAATTGAGTATTTAAGATCTTTTCAATTCTATTGTATAAACCTATGTCTCCTGTAGCAACATTATTCAGGTCAGAAAGAGGATTTCCATTAAATGGCCCGGCAGCCGGCGGTGCTCCGTCTTTTGCAACATTCTGTGTTAGAATTGTTGCGGTTTCATCCAGACTAAAAGGATATTTTGATACCAGGTTGGGAAAATAGGCGGCGCCATAATTTAAACTTTCATCAAGTATTGGAGCTATATTATCGCGAAAAGCTTTCGTTACAGTCGTAAGGTCATTGCTCGTTTTAACTGCTTCACCGGTATCATAGAGGTCCATAATACAAAATCTATCCTGCAGGTTTGTGTCTGCGCAAAGGTTGAGTGTGTTGGATTGCAAAGTATAAAGATCAGTGTCTGCCGGTAATTTTTGTCCTTCCGGAAATATGATTAATGTAATATCATCTTGTTTTTTTACGGCTTCCAGGCCATCCGTAAAATCTCCCGGAACAAGCGCATCACCCACACCAGCCTTATATGGTCCTATGGAAATTATATAACACATACCACCGCCATTGGCATAAAAAAATCGTATAGCTGCATGCATAGTATGATTGGATTGCTTATTAGCAGTAAATGCCGGTGTAATATTTTCCGTTAATATATTATCATTCGCATCGGTAGTTTGATCAATAGTAATAGTAAGACCTGTTTCAAGCTGCTCCCTGCCAAAGTATGTTTCATAATCAAGTAACGAAGTAATTTGAGTAGGAATGTTTATAAGATTGTTGCCATTGACATCGAGAGGCAAATTCTTCGCATTCGGATCCAATGCTTTTTGGGTGTAGCCAATAAAAGCGGGAATAGTATCAACCTGTGCAATGGAAGGTGGAAAAGCATCTATTTCCGTTACATACACTCCCGGGGTTTTAATAGCACTTTCATTTATTAAAGACATGATGATGAAGTTTTATAATGAATAATGAGTTTATAATTTACTTTCAAATTTTATGATGAATAAAGGAGGCGGCTTAAATAATTTTTCACTTACGTCAAATAAATTATAGCTGCTGTTAGTGGTTCCTGAATTATACATATCAATTACACCAAAGCACTTATCATCAGCATTTACAATAGTTGCATCCTGAAGATCTGCATTGTTCACCACTTGCTGTAGCGGCTCAAGTGGTTTCCAAAAATCGTTATTGGTAATGACAATACTATCGACTGCTTTTACAAATTGAAGAGAGGTATATAATTTGCCGCCATCCTGAACAATGGTGCCACCATCATAATCTTTTGCCACTACATGATTTTCTACAGGCGCACTTAAAAATAAATTTCCGCCACCTGCATTATTTATTTTATTTGAAAACTGGTAAACCTTTTTATTTCCTGCTGCCGCCACATACGTTTTTCCAAAGAAATCATTTCGGGTTTTCATTAAAAAACGAATCTTTATATCACCTGTAATTGTGAAAGCAGGAATTTCGGGATCTGTTGCCGGCGGATTAAAAGGTTTAGATCTGATAAAGCAAATGAGGGTATCATTAAAAAAGCGGAAGCCCATTTTATAGTCAGATAAAATTGTTTGTGTGTCTTTATCGGGTGTTATGGCAATTCCCTGTGAAAAAAAATTTTCCATTGGAGTTTGATAACCGTTGTGTATAAACTGTACGGTGAAGAATGGCCTGTATATTGAATTTACCGACTCTATCATGGTTGCTCTATTTTAAAATAATCGGTTTCAATTTCTTCTATTAGCGGTCCTTTTATTTCGGATACGTAGTCAATAGTTACCATACGCATCCGATACACAACAGATGGAAAATATTTTCCACCCAATACCGTCCATATTTCGTGCATTTGCTGTAGGTTAAGGCTAACCATATCCAATATTAATTTTTCAATATTTACATCCAGGTTCGGTGTATTGGAATGATCAAAAACAAATTTCTTTTGAAAGAATCCAATAACCTGCTGAAGATCTTGTAATGCCTGGTCGTTAAAGTGGTTTGATGTTTGTCTTATAGCAGTAAATAACAGGCTTAAATATAAATGAACGGCGGGGTTTTTCATTAAGATGCCATCGCCCTTTCTGATATAATTATTAGGATCACGGGAAACCCGGTTCTCTTCAATATTTATAAGGGATATGATTATAGCAGTCTCGTCTCTATTGGTATTGGGGTCACTTAATATTTCACTAATGTTTCCCAGTTCAACATGAATATGGTCAGCAACTAATGCGTTATTTAATTCCTGGCGAATGATATCGATAGCAGGGAATAACATGCTATGTTTGTTTTCTTATAAAAAATAAATCCGGATGTCAAAAATTGAATCTCAGATCCTGGGGTGGGATATTTTTATTTACTAAAAAGACAAGACAATAATGTTGCCTTTAATGATCTTAATAAAAATATCTTTATTTTCAAAGCGGTGACTAAGGTAGGTTTAGCGAAACTTGCGGTTATATTAGAGAAGTGCAATCTTTGGGAAATTCATACTATCGGATGATGCAAGGATAAAATAAATATTTTTATTTTGTTATTGCAACTATTTAATAAACTTTTTAAAAAAAATTAACTTAGGAAAGAGATATTTTTAAAAGCTGTTTTAATTCTTGGAAAACAATAAAATATTTAATTGCTTATTACTTGATTCGAACTTGCAACCTTGCGATTTACCCAGGACTCAGATAACTTAAAATAAAAAACCATTCAAAAACTGAATGGTTTTTTGTCGGGGCGGCAAGATGATTAAAAAGCTTGTAAAGTAATGTTTATCAATCAAATACAACTACTATCAATAAATGGGTAACCTAATCGGTATCTGGAATCAAAAGTAATATTTTATCAGTAATCATTGAAAAAAATATATCCGAAAACCTGTTAATTCTGTGAGATGAGAGTACAAAAACCCTCCCGTCAACAACCTATACACTAAAAAAATCTCCTGAATTTTTTTACTCATTTTAATAGATTGGTGTGGTAAAATTTTATCACCTTAAAATCTTAATCTATGTTTGTTCAGGATAAAAATCGATTACCAATAATCCCTTTATTTAAAAAGTTTATTGCAGATTCTTCTTCCGGAAGGAGGGTAACGCCATCGGGTAAACGCATTTGCAAGGGCGCGGTTTTACAGTATAAATATGTTCTTAAATTATTAGAGCAATTCCAATGTCTGCAATCGTTTCCGTTCCGCATTCAGCTTTTAAACAGAAGTTCACAGCGCATTTTACAAAGTGAAAAGTTATATTGGAAAAGATTCTTTAAAAATTTCTTACAATGGCTTTATCAAAAAAATTATTTTGATCTTTATGTAGGCTCTGTGGCAAAGATCCTTCGCACTTTTTTTAATTATTTATTAAAAGACCAATGTCTTATTATTGGTAATTTTCATCAGCAATTTAAAGTTCCTCCTCAAAACTTAACTCCAATAGTTTTAGAACCTCAACAACTTAAATTTTTAATAACAAACGAAGCATTTAAAAATAGCTTATCCCAAACTCTGAAACGAACTAATGATATTTTTGTTTTTGGCTGTACCGTTGGCTTACGCTACAGCGATTTAATGAGGCTTAAAAAATCTGATCTACAATTTACAGATCATGGTGCATTTGTTATATTAAATACTTCCAAAACCGCAGCACAGGTAAAAATTCCACTGCCGCAATACGTCCTGGAAATTATTAATAAATACAAATCCAAAACAGGCAAGTATGTGTTACCACGTTTAGCAAATAGCAACCTTAACCTTCAATTAAAAAGTTTAATGCAAACTGCAGGGTGGGTTTATAATCTTCCCAAAGTACGTTACAGGCAAGGCAAGCCTGTTGAACTTAAAAATAAGCAGGGCAACACTTATCGCTTTTGCGATCATATTACTGCACATACTATGCGCCGAACTGCTATTACTACCTTACTATTAATGGGTGTAGAAGAAAATATAGTAAGGACCATTTCCGGCCACTCACCCGGCAGTAAAGAATTTTATAAGTATGTGGCTGTAGTACAAAATTATTTAAATAAGCAGGTAATTACGGCCTATGACAAACTAATTAATCTGCCATAAAACCTCTCAAAATAAAAGCGTTTTTTTACCGATTTATGTTACTTTTATAAAGTTGACTGTTCTTTGAAAGTTTTGGTATTATTGGGTTTGCTTTGATTACATTACTATCCGTTCGGACTTACCATGGCGGGGATTAGTGATAAGGCAATCGGCAAACTTCAAAATAAATATCAATTCTTGGATAGGGAAAAACAAAGTGGCGAATTTGCCGATGGAAGCGGCTTAGAGGAGTACGACTTAGAAGCGAGATTTTACGATCCCCAAATTGGCAGATTCTTTTCAATTGATCCTCTTTGCGAATATATGAGAAGATGGAGTCCTTATGTTTACAGTTTTGATAACCCAGTGCGGTTTGCAGATCCTACCGGATTGGCTGGTGGCGACTCTACAGACAAAGACGATGCGTCTCAAGGAAGTAAACTAAATAACCCAAAAACACTCGCGCCGGTAACGATAACAGTTAGATTAAAACCTAATCCACCCCCATCCCCTAAAATGATTACCTCATTAGATAAGATAAAAGGAGACCATACACTAGCGTACCATAATCCACCGTGTATGGAATGTAAAATAATTCATGATGATCCATACACTCAACAATATGGAGAATCGTGGGTTAGA
>CBIGQT010000129.1:0-7378 GCA_966191655.1 uncultured Ginsengibacter sp. | reverse complement strand
GAAAACTGCTAAAGTAAATATAGGCCAGCTATCTCTTATTAATAAAAAAATGGATCTGCAGGGAAACGTTATTGATAATATCAGCAGCGAGATTAAAAATTTGAATAATAATATCTACCTGTCTCAAAAAGAGGTTAATAAAATGTCCCGTATTTTAGACACACTGAAAGAGGAGTATGCCAATAGTATGGTATATGCGTACAAGAATCGTAGTAACTATGATTTTTTGAATTTTATTTTTTCAGCATCAAGTTTTAATGATGCTATAAAAAGAATTGCTTATTTGAAATCTTACAGAAGTTATCGTGAAATGCAGGCAGAAAATATTTTGAGAACGCAGGATATGCTGGCAGATCGCATCAAAGTTCTGTCAGGGACTAAAGTAAGAAAGAATGTGGTATTGCAGGAGCAGGATAAAGCAATGACACAACTTGAAAAGCAACAGGAAGAAAAAAAAAATATTGTTAATAAATTAAAAAGCCAGCAAAAAGAATTAACGGCACAGGTTAATGCAAAAAGAAAACAGGATGCCAAATTAAAAAACATGATAACGGCCATGATTAGACGAGAAGTTGAAATTGCAAGAAATTAAACTAAAAAAAAAGAAAAGGCCAGGTTAGCGGAGTTGAAAAAAAATAATACAGACACAAAAAATACAGCATCGGCTAATGCTAATACAAAAACGGAAAATCCTCCAGTTACAGCAAAGCCCACCGGAAGTGTATTGGTAAGTTCAGATGCAGATAAAGCACTGGATGCGAGTTTTAAAAATAACCGGGGTTCACTCCCATGGCCTGTGTCAGGTTTCATTATAGCTCATTACGGTTCTAATAAATTACCAGGAGGAATTGTTTATGATAATCCGGGTGTAACGATTGGAGCTAAAATAGGTGAAGCAGTTAAAGCTGTATTTGAAGGTGAAGTAACTCTTGTGAGTTACATTGAAGATAAACAGGCGGTGTTTATAAAGCACGGAAAATATTTTACCGTTTATAGTAATTTATCTTCTG
Organism: uncultured Ginsengibacter sp.; assembly: GCA_966191655.1. GTDB lineage: Bacteria > Bacteroidota > Bacteroidia > Chitinophagales > Chitinophagaceae > Ginsengibacter. Next base: position 6,368 of record CBIGQT010000129.1, on the reverse strand, counting down.
CAAATGTACAAAGGGGAGACCAGGTAAAAACCGGGCAGGTAATTGGGAAGGCCGGCATAAATGATGACGGACAGGGACAAGTTGATTTTATTATAATGCAGGAAAGCACTAATGTAAACCCCGAGCAATGGTTAAGGCATTAACTTAAATTAGAAAAGGAAAATCTCATATTAGAATCCTAAAACTTTTTTATAAAGATTTTCATAGACAGGAACTATCGTATTAATGTCAAATTTGCGGGCTTGTTCCAATGCATTTTTTTTCATTTCTTTAAATGCAGCATCATCAGAAAAAATTCCTATAATATTTTTACTCATATTTTCCACGTCTCCCACATTACTTAAAAATCCGGTTACACCATCAATATTTATTTCGGGTAGCCCTCCGGCGTTAGTAGATATTACCGGAACTCCGGCGGCCATTGCTTCCAGGGCAACAAGGCCAAAACTTTCATATTCGCTTGGTAAAATAAAAAGATCAGTAATGGCAAGAATATCTTCCATTTGCTCCTGCCTTCCTAAAAATTTTACATCAGCATGCGCATCCATCTGGCGACAAAGTCCTTCAATATAAGTACGCTCGGGGCCATCGCCTACAAACAAAAGTTTTGACGGTATTTGTTTATTAACCTCTTTGAATACATTTACGACATCACCTACTCTTTTTACCTTTCTGAAATTTGAAGCATGTAGCAAAATTCTCTCATTTTTCGGTGCGATAATTTGCCTGAATGCCTGCACCGGTATTCGTTCGAAACGTTTTATATCCACAAAATTATAAATCACTTCAATTTCTTTTTCCATTCTGAAATTACGATAGGTTTCATCCCGGAGGTTGGTAGAAACGGCAGTAATTGCATCGCTTTCATTCATAGAGAAAGTAACTACCGGTGAATAGGTTTTATCTTTCCCTACTAATGTTATATCCGTTCCATGCAACGTAGTTATAACCGGAATATTCATGCCTTCTTTTTTTAAAATTTGTCTTGCCATATAGGCGGCGGATGCATGTGGAATTGCATAATGAACATGCAAAAGCTCAACTTCATTATTAATAATAACATCAACCATTTTGCTTGCCAAGGCGGTTTCATAAGGAGGATAATCAAACAATGGATAAGTAGGTACCCTAACTTCATGATAAAAAATATTAGCATGGAAGGCATTCAATCTTACCGGTTGCTGGTAAGTAATAAAATGTATATTATGTCCTTTATCTGCCAATGCTTTGCCCAGTTCTGTGGCCAATACTCCGCTTCCTCCATAAGTAGGATAACAAACGATTCCTATATTCATAATATGATTTTTATCAATTACCGCGCAATTTACAATTTCTTTTATGCAGCAGATTTGCCGCTTATGGAAACAAAAATTTTAGAGAAATTGTTTATATAATATACTTTTTTTCTCCAGGCAGGGTTTTTTATTTGGAGAAGTTGCTAATTGATTTTTTTGAAGTTAATCTATAATATTTTTATAACTTTCGTTTTACCTGCTCCGTTAGTAAACCTGGTTTAAAAGCTTTATAGAATTCATCTGGCCATATCTCCTTCATTAGAATTATCTTCATCAAAACGCGGTTCATTAAATTGCACCAATTTTTTTGCCTGCCGGCTTCTTACTCTCATGTTTAATAATTCGACCAGGAACGAAAAGGCCATTCCGAAATATATATAATTTTTCAAATGCAGGTCTTCAGCCTTTTCTGAATCCCAGCCTTCAACCACCAAACTTAGGCCAATCATAACTAAAAATGAAAGCGCCAATATTTTAAATGTTGGATGCTTATGTATAAAGGCGGCAATTGCCGGGCTAAATAAAAACATTATGATAAGCGCTATAACAACCGCAGCAATCATAATCTCCACATGTTTTGCGGTGCCGCCGGCAGTAATGATGCTATCAAAAGAAAACACCATATCCACCAACATTATTTGAATCGCAGCCTTTGTAAAACTTAAAAATTTTTCTTCGCCCTTTCGTACATTCATGTCCTCACCTTCCAGCTTTTGATGAATTTCGTGCACCGATTTGTAGATAAGAAAAATTCCGCCTGCAATCATTACCAGGCTTGCAAGGTCAAATCCTTTTTCAAACAGAGTAATAACTGCTTTACCCTTTTGTGATAACAGCCATCCCAATCCCAAAAGCATAATACTTCTTACAATCATTCCTTGTACAATCCAGAACAGACGGGCTTTTTTATGTTTATCTTTTGGAAGACGATTAATAATTATACTTACAAAAATTACATTATCAATACCTAAAACAATCTCAAGTATAACAAGAATAAAAAAACTTATAATGCTTTCGCTGGTAAATAAATAATTCATTTTTATTTATGTTCTGAAAATTATATTAATGAAGTACAGATTTTTTTTGCAATTCCGGGACCTTCATAAATAAAACCAGTCCAAACCTGCACGATGGCTGCACCCGCCATAAATTTTTCTTTTGCGTCATCAGCGGTAAAAATTCCCCCACTGCTTACTACAGGAATTATACCTTTTGTTTTTTTAAAAATTAAATTAGCAATGTCAGTAGATTCTATAAAGAGCGGTTTCCCGCTTAATCCTCCTGCACCTGCATTGTCAATTATTTTTTTTGATGAATTTAGACTATTTCTTTTTACAGTAGTGTTAGTCGCAACAAACCCGTCCAGTTTTATTTCTATAGCAAGTTGAATAATATCATCTAATTCATCCGGTAAAAGATCCGGAGATATTTTTAGTAATAAGGGCTTTTCAGTTTTTTTTGTTTTATTCAAATTTTGTAAATACAAAAGAATTTTTTTTAAGGAATCTTTCTGTTGTAAATCTCTTAGCCCGGGTGTATTGGGAGAACTTACGTTTACCACAAAATAATCCACAACATTGTGCAAAAGATTAAAGCACGTTTCATAATCTTTCCATGCATGTTCATTCGGTGTATTTTTATTTTTTCCGATGTTCCCGCCAATGATTATTTTTTTTCTTTCATTTAAATATTCTTTACTGTTTATAAATTTATATAAGCGTTCTGCAACAACAATAGCACCGTCATTATTAAAGCCCATCCTATTAATAATTGCTTTGTCTTTTGGCAAACGAAACAATCTTGGTCTGGGATTTCCTTCCTGTGGCAGAGGTGTAACGGTGCCAATTTCAACAAAGCCAAAACCCAATGTCATCAGCTCATTCAGGTATTTTGCATTCTTATCGAAGCCTGCTGCAAGCCCTACAGGATTTGGAAATACCAACCCAAAATAATTTCGCTCTAACGCTGTTGAATAAACGGTAAATTTTTTCCGGAGGAAATTCTTTATAAAAGAAAATTTGCAGCAAAACCGTAAGAAGTCCATTGAAAGATAATGCACCTTTTCTGCATCAAACCAAAACAAAATATTACGCAGCAATTTATACATGATAGCTGCGAAGATAATTGTTTGGTTTTTTTTGAATATAAATGGAATAATTATTCTGTATCGTAACGGTCCACTCTTTCTATTCCCGGGAGATTTTTTAAATTTTGTACCAGTTCTTCCAGTTCATCTTTATCATGAACATATACTTTTATGTTGCCCTCAAACAAGCCATCCTTTGCTTCTACGGTAAGGGCGTTAATATTAATTTTCATATCGCCACTTATAAGGTTGGTTATTTTATTGATGACGCCAACATCGTCCATCCCAATAATTTTTATACCGGTTAAAAATGAAATCTCTTTGTTTTTAACCCATTTTGTTTTAACCACGCGATGTCCATAATTTGACAGTAACCTCGCAGCATTTGGACAATTGGTGCGATGTATTTTTAATCCTTCACCCTGTGTTACAAAACCGAATACATCATCACCCGGAATAGGTTTGCAACAATTGGCAAGCGTGTACATGATTTTATCGCTGCTTTCTCCAAAAATGATAAGCTCTGCATCTTTCTTATTATAGCTCCTTTCATTTTCAGGTTTTTCTTCAGGTATAGGTTTGTGTACTTTCGGCGCAAAAATTTTATCCCCGATTACATTAAATTCTTTTAGTTCTTTAAGATCAATTTTTTTTATAGAAATTTCATAAAATAAATCAAGCGAAGACTGAAGCTTGTAATAGCTGGTAAGCTCTTCAATATTTGGCGAATTCATTGCGGCGCCCATGTTTTCAAGCTTTCTTTGCAGAATATATTTTCCCTCTTCACCTATTTTCCTTTTTTCTTCTTTAAGCGAATCCTTTATTTTAGTTTTTGCTTTTGGTGTTACAACAAATTTCAGCCATTCGCTATTGGGTTTTTGTTTTGTTGAAGTGATAATTTCAATCTGATCCCCGCTGCGCAGTTTGTGACTAATAGGAACTAATTTATGATTCACCTTAGCTCCAATACATCTTTCACCAACAGCGGTATGTACAGCAAAAGCAAAATCCAGGGCAGATGCACCGATTGGTAACATTTTTACATCGCCTTTTGGTGTATACACATAAATTTCTTCAGCTAAAAATGAAACTTTAAAATCCTGGAGAAAATCAATTGAATTAGTGTCCTGGCTGCTAAGCATTTCTCTTATTTGCTGAAACCATTTATCAAAACGGTTTTCTTCATCAGTACCTTCTTTATATTTCCAATGTGCTGCCAGTCCTTTTTCGGCAATGTCATTCATTCGTTTGGTTCTTATCTGAACTTCTACCCATTTTCCCTGTGCTCCCATAACGGTTGTATGCAAAGCTTCATAACCATTGCTTTTAGGATTACTGAGCCAGTCTCTCAATCGTTCCGGGGATGGAATATATTCATCGGTGATAAGGCTATAAACTTTCCAGCAATCTTCTTTTTCTTTTTCAGGCGGAGAATTCAGAATAACGCGGATGGCAAAAAGGTCGTACACTTCATCAAATGAAACACCTTTTTTTTTCATTTTATTCCAGATGGAATGAATACTTTTTGGCCTGCCATAAATCTCGAAATTGAAATGCCCCTGCTGCAATTTTTCTTTTATTGGCTTTATAAATTCATTAATGTAGCGGGTTCGTTCTCTTTTTGTATTATCTAGTTTTTGAGCAATATAACGGTAACTATCGGGTTCCATGTACTTCATGGATAAATCTTCCATTTCAGTTTTTATGTTGTAAAGCCCCATTCTGTGGGCAAGTGGTGCATATACATAAACTGTTTCGGAAGAAATTTTTAATTGCTTTTCACGCTTCATGCTGTCAAGCGTACGCATGTTATGAAGCCGGTCTGCCAGCTTAATTAAAATAACTCTCGGGTCATCGGTAAGCGTTAGTAAAATCTTTTTAAAATTCTCTGCCTGTTGCGATGAATTTGCGTCAAGTACATTTGAAATTTTAGTGAGCCCATCAACAATTTTGGCAATTTCACTTCCAAACTCTCTTTCTATCTCTTCGAGCGTAATGTCTGTATCTTCAACAGTATCGTGAAGCAAGGCACAAATGGTACTGCGAACGCCAAGGCCAATTTCTTCAACACATATCATAGCTACAGCTAAAGGATGCAGTATATAGGGTTCGCCACTTTTTCGGCGCATGGTCTTGTGCGCTTCTGCGGCTATTTCGAAAGCACGCCTCACCAGTTCTTTATCATCAGGTTTTAATTTTGGTTTTAAAACTCTGAGTAAGGCCCGATAATGTCGAAGAATTTCTTTTTTTTCCTCCTCTTCATTCAGCGAATATTTGGGTATGTCGAGGGTAGTTTCCATTGTATACGAATTTACATAAGAAAACGTAACACAAATCTTACAGGGTTATTAATATTTTGAAATGCAACAGGAAATGGAACTGGTATTATCAAAAGTTGCTTCAGTAACAATTTCAAAGAAAAACGTATTGCTCAAAAATGTAAGCGCATTTTTGTATCCACAAATAATCCTTTAAGCCAATTGCTCATCCTATTCTGGGAACGGCTCAATCATGGTTTTTATAGAACCTATTCTCTATAATTTAGATAAGTGCCTATGAAAATTTCTAAAATTCTTTGGGCACCTGATTTTAATAATTAAATAATTCACATTAGGAGATGGCGTGTCAGTTCCTGTTTATAATTAACAATAAAGTTCATAAAAAATAAAAATTATGAAAAAGATGCTAACCGTAACACTTTTAATTTTTTTCGCCTCGATGAAACTTGGCGCTCAAAGTATTGGTGTTAATACATATGGTTCTCAGCCGAACCCGAGCGCCATGCTAGATGTAAAAAGTACTACCAAAGGATTTCTTACCCCAAGAATGACCTTAGCCCAGCGCAACACCATTGCATCGCCGGCTGCAGGTTTGATGATTTTTCAAACTGATAATACGGTGGGTTATTACTATTATAACGGGGCTGCATGGACGCAAATGGGAGGGGGAGGAGCGAGTGGTTATTGGTCTCTTAACGGAAGTAATAT
>CBIGQT010000128.1:0-7390 GCA_966191655.1 uncultured Ginsengibacter sp. | reverse complement strand
CACCTTCCCCTCTGCGGCCGTAGGATGGAGAATAAAAAATGAATCTTTTTTAAAAGATGAGAGTTGGATATCTGATTTGAAGCTAAGAGGCAGTTGGGGCGAAGTGGGAAATGAGGCTCCCATAACATTATATCAATACCAGGCGCTGTTTGCAGGTAACTATCCCTCAAATGTAAATGGCGGGGGAGCTGATAACCTCGGTTATCCATTTAATAAAATATACCAGAATGGTATTGCATCAATTCAGCCTGCTAACCCAACCCTGAAATGGGAAACCGATAAACAAACAGACATCGGTATTGATGCTGCCTTTTTAAAGGGCGCTTTAACCTTTAATGCTGACTGGTTTAACCGGGACTCAAAAGATTTTCTTTTACTGATCCAAGCTCCCGCTCAAACCGGATATAACCAGTTTACCCGCAATGTAGGAAGTATGAACAATAAGGGCTTTGAGTTTGCACTCAATTATAACGGGAACGGAAATAAGGATTTCCATTATAGTATTGGTTTAACAGGGACTACAATTCAAAATAAACTCACCAGCATCACATCGGGAACAGACTACGTACAGAATTTTGGAGGGCTTAATTTAAACGGTTTCCAGGGATGGACTGAATTTTCCCGCTCCTATATTGGAAAACCTGTGGGAGAGTTTTTTGGTTTGAAAGCAATCGGAATTTATCAATCCCAGGCACAAATTGATGGTTTAAACTCAAAAGCTCCCGGTGGTATATATCGTCCCGGCACTGTCGCTCGTCCCGGCGATCGTTATTTTGCAGATACCAACGGAGACGGTTTGGTAAATGATGATGACAGAGTACTTATCGGAAACCCTCAACCTAAATTTTACGGTGGGCTCAACCTCGATGCTACTTACAAGGCCTGGGATTTCAATGTATATTTTTATGGTTCTGAAGGAAACAAAATATTGAACTATGTTGAAAGTAATTCGGAAAGTCTTTCCAGACGGGGTGGAGTTGGATCTCAGAATGTAAATGAAGTATACTTTAAGAATCACTGGACGCCAACCAATCCATCAGACAGGTATGCAAGGGCGAACGGCACTAACGGGGATGCCAGTTCACTTAACAATGTTCCATCCAGCGTGTGGATTGAAGATGGAAGTTTTGTTAAGCTGAAAAATGTTTCGATAGGCTATACTTTTCCAACAAATTCCTTGAGCAAATATTCCATATCAAAGGTACGGCTCTATGTATCTGGTCAAAACCTGTTTTTTATTACCAAATACACGGGGCTTGATCCGGAAATAGGGATCCAGAATGCAAACGCAACGCAAAACGGGGTTGATAATGGAGCTTATCCTTCATCCAAGTTTTTCACCTTTGGTCTTAACGTCACATTTTAAATAAAGAACGATAAAATAACTGATATGAAAAGAAGCAATAAAATTAAGATTATCATTATAGCAGCCTTTTTCGTGTTTGGTATCCAACAGTCATGTAAAAAAAGCTTTTTAGATAAAACCAATACATTTGAAATTTCTCCCGACGCGGCTGCCAGTACAAGTGCCGGGGTAATTTCCCTGGTAAATGCTATTTATGATACTTACCAGAACAGCGATCTGCTTAAAAAGTGTATTTGGTATACAGCTAATTTTAAAACTCATGACTTTTTTAACTGGGGCGCTGATGTGTTCTGGAATAATTATCAACTTCCGGCTAATTTTGTTGGGCTTATTACTTTTTGGAACCAATCTTATATTGGTATAGCCAGGGCAAACTCTGCATTTGCGGTTATTACCAAGGCAGAAACCAACGGCGTGATCGATCCTGTATTAGCAGGCCGTTTAAGAGGTGAAGCATTTTTCCTGAGAGGTATGACCTATTATTACCTGGCGGCTTCTTTTGGCGGTGTTCCATTGGAGACAGACACTACCGGAGCTTTAAACCTTGGATTAAGGCCACGTGCACCACGGGATTCTGTATTTATGCAGGTATCGTCAGATATGCAACAGGCAGAAGTTTTGTTATTATCAAAAACGCAATTATCGCAGGCTGATTTAGGAAGAGCCACCAAAGGTGCTGCGTATGCGTATGATGGGGCGGTCCGCATGTGGTTAAAAGATTATGCCGGCGCGTTAGCGGACTTTAATAACCCGGAATTTAATAACTATCAACTGATGACAAATTTTGCAGATGTAAACGAATATAGTAAGCAAAATAATGATGAATCAATTTTTGAAGTTCAGTTTTATTTAAAAGCTGGCGATCCCCAGGATTGGGGCGGAAGCTGGCAACCGCCGGGAGCTGAGCTTGGCTGGATAGACAGCTTTAGCTGGCCAAATGAAATAACGCAACAAGGGTATGACTATGGCAACCCTGCATTATGGAGCTCGTATCAATCCGGCGATAAACGTAAATTGCTCACGATTGTAGGCCCAGGGGATGAACTGCAAAGCCCCGGAATTATTGCCAAATGGGGTGGGATAAAAGGCTATCCTCCTGTAAAAGGAGGTTTTTCGACCGGCAATCAAACATATACAGGGGATGATGGTAAAATCATAAATACGGTTGGAACCTTAACCAGGCCATGGTATGGAGATGACAAAGGACGTACTGGCTATGCTTGTGCAAAAAAATGGAGAGACCCCAATCTTACCGGCAATTACAATAGTCCCAGCGATAATACCGCACATATTTTTGGAGACCAAAACCAGATATTGATGCGTTATGCTGAGGTTATCCTTAGCAGAGCTGAATGTAAAATACGTACAGGCGATGTTCCCGGTGGTATGGCGGATCTTAAACTGGTTAGGGACAGAGCATGGGGTGGAGCGGCGCCTTCTTTTATGAAAGAAAGCGCTGATTATAAAGGTGATCCCGGTGTAGAAATAACTGACCCGCTGCAAATGGTGTTAAGCGAGTACAGGCATGAGCTTAGTGGAGAATATTCTACCTTTTTTGATCTTTGCAGAGCTGGTGATGCTGAAGCCTTAGCTTTTATAAAAGCCGCTAACGGCACTGTGGATGGCAGTGTTGACCCTGTTCCCAATCCGGCACCAGGCCCGACTCATGATGGCCAGAAACATGGTTTATATAATACATCTCCGACACAAAATTATTTGCTGTTGCCAATCCCAACCGGGGCGAGAGCGCTTAACCCTAATTTAACTCAAAATCCGGGCTATTAGAATAAATGATATTAATAAAGGCTCTCTCCAAAAGAGGAGCCTTTTTTTATTGCCCTTTCCATAATTTTACACAGTTGCCTTACCACAGAGCATATTTTATGAAATTTTTTCGATTAATACTTATTGGCTCACTCTTACTTTGGTTAACTGCGTGCCACAATAAAAATAAAGACACACTGTTTGAAGAAATTTCTTCTTCCCGGTCGGGCATTACTTTTAATAACAAAATCACTGAGAACGATTCTATCAACCCATTGGATGTTGTGAATATATATAATGGAGGAGGAATCGGGATTTGAGATTTTAATAATGATGGTTTGCAGGATATTTATTTCGGAGGTAATATTGTTCCTGGAAAACTATACCTGAATAAAGGAAATTTTAAATTTGAGGATATAACAGACGAAGCTGGTGTTGCAGGGCTGGGCAGGTGGGAAAGAGGAATATCGGTAATTGATATAAACAATGATGGCCTTATGGACATTTATATCTGTAATACCATCGATAAAGATTCACTCAGGAGAAGAAATATACTTTATATTAACGAGGGATTAGATAAGGACGGTATTCCGCATTTTAAAGACATGGCCGCGGAGTATGGTTTGGATATTCATGTACAATCAACCATGGCCAGTTTCTTTGATTATGATAACGATGGTGATTTGGATATGTATTTAACCGTTAATGAGGCTTCCAATGCAACTAATCCTTCTGTTTTTCGGCAAAGACACTCTGTAAATGCAGTTCCGAGCAGGGGAAGGTTATTTCGTAATGATATGGATCCTTTTTTGAAACATCCTGTATTTCACGATGTTTCTGATGAGGCCGGGATAACATCTGATGGATTTGGCCATGCCGCCACCATTTGCGATATCAACAATGATGGCTGGAAAGACATTTATATTTCAGATGATTTTATATCAAATAATCTTCTTTATATAAATAATCACGATGGGACATTTACAAATCGGGCTAAGGAGTATTTTAAACATACATCCTTTAATTCAATGGGGCAGGATGTCGTGGACATTAACAATGATGGCTTACCCGATGTTGTGGAATTGGATATGAATCCCGAAGATAACTATCGTAAGAAAATGATGTCAAGTGCCAACAACACCTACACCTACCAAAGTTTTGACCAGTATGGTTATCAATATCAATATGTGCGAAATACGCTGCAATTAAACCAGGGACCCACTGTTGGTGTAAATGATACTATTGGGCGCCCTGCTTTTAGCGAAATTGGTTTCATGAGTGGTATATCTCAAACCGACTGGAGCTGGTGCCCTCTTATTACCGATTTTGACAATGATGGTTATCGCGATTTAATTGTAACAAATGGCTTTCCACGAGACGTTTCAGACCATGATTTTATAGCTTACCGCAAGCAAACGAGCGGACTGGAAGGCACGATGTCGTTAATTAATCAGATTCCTGAAGTTAAAATACATAACTATGCTTTTCATAACGGGGGCGACCTTACATTTAACGACGTAACCTCTGATTGGGGACTTACCGTACCTACGTTTTCAAGCGGGGCAACGTATGCAGACTTTGATAATGATGGAGCAATGGATATGGTGATAAGCAATATTAATGATGAAGCGTTATTGTACAGGAATACTTCACGTGATAAAGATTCGCTTAATACTAATTTTTTGCAAATAAAATTTCATGGTGATAAGCAAAACATTAATGGAATAGGAGCATCAGCAACTATCTACTATGATCATGATAAACTACAGGCGTATGACAATAACCCTTACCGTGGGTACATTTCTACTGATGAAGACCTGGCACATTTTGGGTTAGGTAAAATAAAAGTCGTTGATTCTGCCATCATAAAATGGGGTAATGGCGAAAAGCAAGTCTTAAAAAATTTAAAAGTAAACCAGGTAGTAACAGCAGATATCAGGAATGCCACCGAAAGCTATCCTATGCAGCAACCAATGGTTGATACGGTTAGTCTCTTTAGCAATGTGTCGGATGCAGAAGGTATTAACTTCAGACACAAAGACATTGACTTTATCGATTTTAATATCCAGATAATATTGCCCCATAAGTTTACAGAATATTGTCCGGCAATTGCAACCGGTGATATCGATGGCAACGGTTTAGACGATATGGTAATTGGGGGTAACACATTTAATCCCGCACAATTGTTTTTGCAAGAGGCGGATGGGAAGTTTATTCAAAAAACTTTGGATGCAGGTCCAATTAATTTTGAAGACAAATTCGAAGATGAAGGGATATTAATTTTTGATGCTAATGGAGATAGCAAGCCAGATGTGTACATATCAAGCGGCGGATACAAAAATGCTCCCAACAGTAAGTATTACCAGGACAGACTATACATAAATGATGGTATGGGTAATTTTAAATTAGACTCTGCCGCATTACCTCAGAACTTTACCAGTAAACTTTGTGTAAGGGCTTTCGATTATAATAAAGACGGGAAGATGGATTTGTTTATATCGGGACGTGTTGATCCCTGGAATTATCCAAAACCGGTTAGCAGTTTCATTTTTAGAAATGACACCAAAAACGGCGTTGCTAAATTTACTGATGTTACAGACGAAGTGGCGCCGGAGTTGAGGAATATAGGAATGGTTTGTGATGCATTATTTACTGATTTTGATAATGATGGGCAAACTGATTTAATTCTTGCCGGCGAATGGATGCCCGTTACATTTTTAAAAAATGAAAACGGCAAATTTAAAAATGTTACGGAAACAACAGGTGTAGGAAATTTATTTGGCTGGTGGAATACTATTGCTGCAGGCGACTTCCGGCACACAGGCAGGATGGATTATATCGTTGGCAACCTGGGCACAAATAGCATTCTTAAAGCAACGGACTCTCTTCCGGTGTATATAACTGCAAAGGATTTTGATAATAACGGAACGTATGATGCTATTACGTCTGTTTATTTTCCAGATAAAAATGGTGTGAAAAAAGAGTTCCCCCTTTTCAGCAGGGATGATATGCTTGCGCAACTGATTGTGTTAAAGAAAAAATTTCCTGATTATAAATCGTTTGCTACTGCCACAATGGATGATGTTTTATCTCCTGAACAAAGAAAGGGCGCATTAAGGTTGAAAGCAAATTATCTTCAATCAGCCTATCTTAGAAACGAAGGAAACGGAAAATTCACCGTGATTCCGCTGCCAAAAGAAGCACAGATGTCGGTATTGAACGGAATGGTTGTTGAAGACTTTGACGGAGACGGTAACCTCGACGTGGCCATAAACGGAAATGATTATGGAACTGAAGTTTCAACGGGCAGATATGATGCCTTGAATGGCCTTGTATTAAAAGGCGATGGAAAAGGAAACCTGTCTGCCGACAAGGCAGGTTTCAAACCCATGTCTATTTTGGAAAGTGGAATTTATATTCCGGGAAATGGTAAAGCGCTGGTTAAATTCTTAGACAATAAAGGAGATTTGCTGGTTGCTGCCAGTCAAAATAAAGATGCTCTGAAAGTATTTAAACTTAAAAGAAAGGTTAGCCATATACCAATTCTTTCTGATGATATAAATGCGATTATTACTTATAAAAACGGTAGCATCCAAAAGCAGGAGTTTTATTATGGGTCTTCTTTTTTATCACAATCCGCAAGATTTTTGATTACCAGTCCGGATATGAAAAGTGTTATTATAAAAAACAATTCAGGTCAAATAAGAACAGTTGAATTACACTGATAAAAGTCCCCTAAATTAAAATACATAATTGCCCTTTACATTCATTCAAAATTGTCGAACATTTGAACTCAATAATATCAAGCGGTCTCTAATAAGATAAAATATCATTGTCTTTGGATAAAAAAATATTTTTTTAGAAAATGTTAATTGTATGCATCAAAATCATACTTTTATGTGTCATTAATACATACTGCTCTCTTTCAGTATGCCTTACGAATTTTTTTAACCACTTTATTGATTGCAAAATATGAGTATCAAATCCCTGACTCGAGGTAAGAAAATTATAAATTATTTTTTACCCGTTGTTTTTATCGCAGCTATTTTTATGCCTTCACTTGTTTTTGCCCAGGCAAAAACGGTTACCGGTAAAATAACCGGTAGCGACGGTTTGCCAATAGCAGGTGTTTCCGTGCTGGAAAAAGGAGCCAAGGCCGGCACAGCAACTGACGCCTCCGGTAATTTTTCTTTGAGCGTTACAAAACCAGATGCATCGTTAGTAATATCTTCATTAGGATATATAAGCCAGACCATTGCC
>CBIGQT010000127.1:0-7424 GCA_966191655.1 uncultured Ginsengibacter sp. | reverse complement strand
GACCGGAAGGTAGCAAGGGTAGGTGGTTGAGCGGTGCGATGTAAGTAACTTGCCGATTTTTTTCTCCAATTGCGCAAATTCAGATTCACGAATTTATTCCATAACTCATAATTCATATCTCTTTATTCATAAAGAAATATCTTTGCGTAATAAATAATAATTTAAAAAAAATAATCATGAAATTTTTTATTGACACGGCAAATCTGGACCAGATTAAAGAAGCTAACGACCTGGGAATTTTGGATGGCGTTACAACTAATCCTTCATTAATGGCTAAAGAAGGAATTAAAGGAACAGATGCAGTGATGAATCACTATAAAACTATTTGTGAGATGGTTGATGGGGATATAAGTGCGGAAGTAGTTACAACCGAATTTAAAACGATAATTGAAGAAGGGAAAAAGCTGGCTGCCATTCATGAAAATATAGTGGTGAAGGTTCCTATGATACCGGATGGAGTTAAAGCGATAAAATGGTTTACTGACAATGGCATACGTACCAATTGCACATTAATTTTTAGCGCCGGGCAGGCAATGCTTGCTGCAAAAGCAGGTGCCGCTTATGTTTCACCCTTTATTGGCCGCATTGATGATAGCGGATGGGACGGAATTGAATTGATTCAGCAGATTTCTCACATCTTCCAGGTGCAGGGTTTTGAATCAGAAATTCTTGCCGCATCTATTCGCAGCTCGCTGCATATTATTAAATGTGCAGAAGCCGGTGCCGATGTTTGTACCTGTCCGTTAGAATCGATAATTGGCCTAACAAAACATCCGTTAACAGATATTGGCTTAGCTAAATTTGTTGCAGACGCAAAGAAATTTGCATAAATATTTGAAAATAAAAATTTGTTATTTAAAATTTTTCAATACATCTTTGTTCTGCAAATGAAAATTAAAAATACATATAACAGCTGGTGGCAATCAATCTCCTGATTGTGCCGCATAGCTTTATTTGTACATTAAAAATAAATATTACACCCCGGCACTTAGCCGGGGTTTTTTTATGTTATGAAGAAAATAGAATTATCAACTACGTTCAAGAAATTATTGGCGGATGTGTATACGCCGGTAGGAATATACCTGCGGCTCCGTGACCGTTTTCGTGACACGGTTTTATTGGAAAGTACCGATTTTCATGTGGGCGAAAACAGTTTTTCCATTATAGGAATTAATGCCATCGCCGGTATTGAAATAAGCAATTACTCCTAAATTGAATTCAAATTACCATCGCAGAATATTCAAAAAATTAAAATTACAAAAGATACAAAAGTCGCGGATGAGCTCTGGAAATTTATGCAGCATTTTAATATTATTGAACCCGCGACATTGCCTGTGAGTAAAGCCCAGGGCTTGTTTGGCTATACTACATTTGATGCGATACAATTTTTTGAAGAAATAAAATTTAAGTCTTTAATTGCTGCCGTAAATCCGGAAATACCCTTAGTTCGTTATCGGTTATACCAGTACGTTATAGTCATTAATCATTTTAAAGACGAATTATTCATTTGTGAAAATCATATAAATGGAATTGAAAGTGAAGTTGATATTGTTGAAAGCCTTATTAAAAGCAAAGATGTTCCTTCCTATCCTTTTGCTGTAGTAAAAAAGGAAACGTCTTCTTTAACGGATGATGAATATGTAAGTATGGTTAAAAAAGGAATAGCCGCTTGTGCAAGAGGAGATGTTTTCCAGGTAGTACTTAGTCGTAAATTTCTGCAAAAATTTTCCGGAGATGAGTTTAATGTTTACAGGTCGTTAAGAAATATTAATCCAAGTCCTTATCTTTTTTATTTTGATTACGGTGATTATCGCTTATTTGGAAGCAGCCCCGAAAGCCAGTTAATTGTTCAAAATAATATGGCAATTGTTCATCCTATTGCAGGCACTTTTAAAAGAACTGGTAATGATTCGGTGGATGAGGAACTGGCGGGAAAATTGGCAAAAGATGAAAAGGAAAATGCAGAACATGTAATGCTGGTTGACCTTGCCCGTAATGATCTTAGCCGGGTATGTAATGAAGTAAAGGTTACACGTTTTTGTGAAGTTCAATATTTTTCGCATGTTATTCACCTGGTTAGTGAAGTAAAAGGCAAAATATCTGAAAATACCAATCCTTTTGAATTGCTTGGAGCTACTTTCCCTGCTGGCACGTTAAGCGGCGCACCAAAGTATAAAGCCATGCAGCTTATTGATGAATTTGAAAAAGATGCAAGAGGATATTACGGCGGCTGTATTGGTTTTATCGGATTTAACGGAAGCATTAATCATGCAATTATGATCCGTACTTTTTTAAGTAAAGAAAATAATCTTATTTCCAGGGCGGGTGCAGGTATTGTGGCTGCGTCTAACCCTTCCAGTGAGTTACAGGAAGTAACTAATAAGTTGAATGCACTTACATCGGCAATTAAATCAGCTGAAAAAATATAAAGAATGAAAATTTTGATTTTTGATAATTATGATTCTTTCACCTATAATCTTGTTCATGTTGTTGAAAAGATAATTCATGAGAAGGTTGATGTGTATCGTAATGATAAAATATCACTCGAAAAAGTGAATGAATATGATAAAATAATTTTATCGCCCGGCCCTGGCATTCCGGTTGAATCGGGATTATTGCTTCCGTTGATAAAAGAATATGCACCTTTCAAATCCATACTGGGCGTGTGCCTGGGGCAACAGGCAATTGGCGAAGCTTTTGGTGGAAGCCTGGTTAATTTAAGTACAGTATACCATGGAGTGGCCACGAAAATTAAGGTAAATCCTGCGAGAACAAAATCTGAAAATGATGTATTTAATTCGTTGGGTAGTGAACTGGAAGTTGGGCGTTATCATTCATGGATTGTTAGTAAAGATAATTTTCCAAAAGAACTTGAAATTACGGCGGAAGATGAAAACGGATTAATCATGGCATTGCGGCATAAAAATTATGATTTACAGGGTGTACAGTTTCATCCTGAAAGTGTACTAACTCCAAATGGGGAATTAATGATGCGTAACTGGTTAAAAAAGTAGTATGAAAGAAATACTTAAATATTTATTTGAGCATAAAACTTTATCAAGAGACAAAGCAAAGGAAATATTAGTAAATATTTCAAAAGCGATTTACTCTGATACCGAAATCGCATCATTTGTAACGGTGTTCCTTATGCGGAGCATTACCATTCCGGAACTGCTTGGCTTCCGCGATGCATTAATTGAATTATGCGTTTCTGTTAATTTAAAACCATTCAATATTTTAGATATTGTAGGTACAGGCGGAGATGGAAAGAATACCTTTAATATATCTACCTTAAGTTGTTTTATTGTTGCAGGTGCCGGCCAGAAAATTGCCAAACATGGCAATTATGGCGCTTCGTCCATAAGCGGCGCAAGTAATGTGATGGAAGCTCATGGATATAAGTTTTCATCGGATAATAAAAAATTATTGGAAGAAATTGAACAGGCAAATATTTGTTTTATGCATGCCCCTTTATTTCATCCGGCTTTAAAAGTTGTTGGGCCAATAAGAAAAAATTTGGGTGTCCGTACATTTTTTAATATGCTTGGGCCAATGGTGAATCCTGCATTGCCGGACGTGCAGATCATTGGGGTATATAATTTGGAAATGGCACGCATTTACTCTTATTTGCTTCAGCAATCAAATGCGAAATTTACCATTGTTCATAGTCTTGATGGCTATGATGAAATTTCACTAACGGGCGATACAAAAATTATAACCAATGATGGTGAAAAGATTTGTACACCCGAATCATTGGGAAAAAGAATGGTAAGCCCATCAGATATTTATGGAGGCGATTCAACTGACGAAGCTGCCAGAATATTTTTAAGGATTTTAAAAGGCGAAGGAACATGGGCGCAGAACGCTGTGGTGATAGCAAATGCAGCAACAGCGTTGTCTTCAACAGGAAATTTCCCTGATTATGAGCATTGTTATGAGTTGGCTGTTGAAAGTTTGGAAAGCGGAAAAGCATATCAATCTTTTAAAAAATTAATAAGCCTTCAGTAATGAATATATTGGATACCATAATTACAAAAAAGAAAATTGAAGTTGCGGAAAAGAAGAGAAATATTAGTATTTCTGAATTGGAAAAAGGACTTTTTTTTAAAAATGAAACATTATCTTTTAAAGAATATTTATTAAGAGATGATAAGACAGGAATTATTGCGGAGTATAAAAGAAAATCACCTTCAAAAGGAATTATAAATGACTTTTCATCAGTTACTGAAGTAACAACTGCTTATGCAAAATATGGTGCCAGCGGCATTTCTATCCTTACCGATGAAGAATTTTTTGGAGGTTCTTTAAATGACTTATTGGAATCAACAATTAATGAAGTTCCTTTATTAAGAAAAGATTTTATTATTGATGAATACCAGTTAATTGAATCAAAAGCTTATGGCGCTGAAGTAATTTTATTGATAGCTGCCTGCCTTTCAACAAGTAAAGTAAAATCGTTAGCCGCCTTTGCAAAAAATATTGGCTTAAACGTTTTACTCGAAATTCATAATGAACAGGAATTAGCACATATTTGTAACAATGTAGATGTGGTAGGAGTTAATAACCGCGATCTTAGAACTTTTATAGTTGATATAAACCGTTCAATAGAATTGAGTAAGCAGATTCCTGCCGATAAAATAAAAATTTCAGAAAGCGGTATTGATAACATTGCTTCAATAAAACTTTTAAAAGAATATGGCTTTAAAGGATTTTTAATCGGGGAAAAATTTATGAAGGAAAAAAATCCTGGTATGGCATTTCAAAATTTTACACAAGAGTTAATTAATTTAAAGGATGCTAATTGAAGCCGGTAATTAATTTAGAATAACAATTCTAAAAATTCTTGTAATAAAACGTAACGATGAAACTAAAAGTTTGTGGTATTAATCAATTGGAACAATTAAAACAAATTGGTGCAATCGGTGTAGATTATGCAGGAATGATATTTTATACTCATTCTGCAAGAAATGTTTATAATAAATTATTTGCCTGGGACGTTAAGCCATTGCAGTTAGGCCTGAAAAAAGTAGGCGTTTTTGTAAATGCAGATGAAGAATATATTATGAGTCAGGTGGAGGCTTACGGGCTTGATCTCGTTCAGCTACATGGAGACGAAACACCTGTTTTTTGTAAGGCGATCAGTGAACAAATAGCGGTTACAAAAGCTTTTAGGATTACTCAAACTAATGAACAAAATATTGATTGGATGATAAAACCCTATGAAGAATATTGTGATTTTTATCTCTTTGATACAAATCGTAAAGGCGCTTATGGCGGTACAGGAGAAAAATTTAACTGGGAACTTTTAAAGGAAAATAAAATTAATAAACCATTTTTTTTAAGTGGCGGTATTGGCTTAAAAGATGTAGAGAAGTTGAAAGTATTTGAACATCCATTCTTTTATTGTGTAGATGTAAACAGCAGGGTTGAAATTGCAGATGGAATAAAAGATATGAATTCAATAAAAATAATGTCAGAAGAATTATTAGACAAAAAATATAGTTGACTGTATTAAAAAAATGAAGACAAAAGAAATTTTTGAAGTTGACAAGAATGGTTATTATGGCCAGTTTGGAGGCGCATACATTCCGGAAATGTTACACAATAATGTTCAGCATCTCAGGGAAAATTATTTAAGAATTATAGGCGAAAAAAAATTTAAAAAGGAATTCAATGATTTATTAAAAAATTATGTTGGCAGGCCAACGCCGTTATATTTAGCGGAAAGATTAAGTAAAAAATATAACACTAACATTTTTTTAAAACGTGAAGATCTCTGTCATACGGGCGCACATAAAATCAATAATACAATCGGGCAGATTTTATTAGCAAATAAACTTGGCAAAAGAAGAATCATTGCAGAAACAGGTGCGGGTCAACATGGAGTTGCCACTGCAACAGTTTGCGCATTGAAAGGATTGGAATGCATTGTTTACATGGGCGAAAAAGATATTGCTAGGCAGGCGCCAAACGTTGCAAGAATGAAGATGTTGGGAGCAACAGTGATACCTGCTGTAAGCGGAAGTAAAACGCTGAAAGATGCTACCAATGAGGCTATCCGCGACTGGATCAATAATCCTGATGATACACACTACATTATTGGAAGCGTAGTTGGACCCCATCCATATCCCGATATGGTCGCCCGGTTTCAAAGTATAATCAGTAAAGAAATTAAATCTCAGCTAAAAAAAATAACCGGTAACGAATTACCTGGTTATGTGATTGCATGTGTTGGCGGAGGAAGCAATGCAGCAGGCGCTTTTTATTATTTCCTGAATCATAAATCTGTTGAGCTCATTGCTGTTGAAGCAGCAGGTGAGGGCATCAATAGCAGGATGAGTGCAGCAACAACTCAGTTGGGTACTAATGGAATTTTGCATGGAAGTAAGAGCCTGGTTATGCAAACAGAAGATGGCCAGGTTATAGAACCACACAGCATTTCAGCAGGACTCGATTATCCTGGTATAGGCCCAATGCATGCTCATTTATTTAAAAGTAAGAGAGCAATTTTTATGAGTGCAACTGATGAGGAAGCGCTCGAATCGGCATTTGAATTAGCAAAGCTTGAAGGAATTATTCCCGCATTGGAATCGGCTCATGCCTTATACGTTTTAAATAAAATGAAATTTAAAAAAGATGATGTTGTAGTGGTGAATTTAAGCGGAAGAGGCGATAAGGATATGGATACATATATGAAGCATATAAACCTGTAGGAAGTTTTTGCTGTAAACAAATTGATTTCATGAATCGTATAAAAAAATTGTTTTCTGATAAGAAAAAAAATATTGTGAGTATTTATTTTACTGCGGGCTTTCCGAAATTAAATGATACTAATACAATTCTTTCTTCACTACAAAAACATGGGACTGATTTGATAGAGATTGGAATGCCGTATAGTGATCCTTTAGCTGATGGCCCTGTAATTCAACATAGCAGCATGATTGCTTTGCAAAATGGAATTACAATTAAAAAACTTTTTGAGCAATTAAAAGATTGCAGGCATACTATCCATCTTCCATTGATCTTAATGGGATATCTCAACCCGGTTTTGCAATATGGAATAGAAAAGTTTTGCAGCGATGCGCATAGTGTCGGAATTGATGGAATAATATTACCTGATCTTCCTTTGCATGAATACGAAACCGAATACAAAAAGCTTTTTGAAAAATATAAGCTTGATTTTATTTTTTTAATTGCACCCGAAACAAGTGAAAAGAGAATCAGAAAGATTGACGCAATGAGCAAAGGCTTTATTTATGCAGTTTCATCTTCTTCTATTACAGGCACTGATAAAGATATGAGTGCCCAGGAAAAATATTTCAAAAGACTCGAAGACATGAAACTTAAAAATCCTGTCATGATTGGATTTGGAATAAAAGATAATAAAACTTTCTCCCAGGCCTGCAAACACGCATCAGGAGCAA
>CBIGQT010000126.1:0-7502 GCA_966191655.1 uncultured Ginsengibacter sp. | reverse complement strand
GAAGAAATTCAAACAGTAATAAAGATGAATTTGAAAAGACTGCTTTACGGATAACCGGATTTTCATTTTATATTTTAGTTGCAGGGTTGGTACTAACAAGCATTTATAACATTTATACAAACCATAATCCGCAAACTACCGTAGTTGGAATTATCGTCTCAATTATTTCAATAATAGTTATGTGGGCTTTAGCCATCGCAAAAACAAGAGTAGGTAAAAATCTTAATTCCGATGCAATACTGTCAGATGCAGAATGTACAAAGGTTTGCATTTATATGTCTATTATATTACTTGTTAGCAGCGGAATATATGAATTAACCCACTTACCTTATATTGATAGCGTTGGGACGTTAGGACTTGCATATTTTGCATTTAAGGAAGGTAAAGAGTGTTTTGAAAAGTCGAAGAATGATGAACATTGCTGTTGCAGTCATAAATGAAGAATTTCTTTTTCATGATAAATGTATTCGCAAACAGATTTACTAAATAATAAATTAGATCATCGTGATTTTTTTACTACAAATTGCTCAAAAGAAACTTGTGAAAACAGACCTTGTTTATAAAAGTATTTTTATAAAGAAACTTATTTTATCTCTTCTTTCTTTATTCATTTTCCTTGCAGCTTGTACTCAGCAAAAAAATAACAACGACATTATTATTGCTAAAGGGCATATGCCGGCTATTGTAAAAGATAATAGGAATTCTGTTCACATAGTTTATGGAATTGGTGACAGTATTATGTATATTTTTTCAAAAGATGCAAGGTCTTATTCATCACCTGAATTAGTCGCAGTTTTACCTGGATTGTTTGCTTCAGCAACGAGAGGTCCACAGATAGCCGCTGCTACTAACGGGCTTATTGTAACTGCCAATGACAAGTCTGGAAACTTATATTGTTATAGAAAGGGCATTGATGGCAAATGGTACAAGGCAAAACGAGTAAATGATGCTAGCGAAATATCCAAAGAAGGTCTTACAGATTTGAGTGCGTTTGGTTCCAATGTTTTTGTGGCATGGCTCGGTGTAAATAACCCTAAGGGCCAGAGTGTTTATGGCGCAAGATCTGAAGATGGCGGAAAAACCTGGCATAAAAATATTATCGTGTATGCGTCACCCTCTGGTACAGTCTGTGAATGTTGCAAGCCATCAGTAGAAGTTTCAGGAGACAAGGTTTATGTAATGTTTCGAAGCTTTTTAAATGGAAACCGCGATTTGTATTTAATCGAATCTTCAGACGGTGGAAATACTTTCGGACAAGCACAAAAATTGGGTA
Source organism: uncultured Ginsengibacter sp. (assembly GCA_966191655.1). GTDB lineage: Bacteria > Bacteroidota > Bacteroidia > Chitinophagales > Chitinophagaceae > Ginsengibacter. The sequence continues at coordinate 6,229 of CBIGQT010000126.1, read as the reverse complement.
ATGGAAGTTGGAAGTTAGATGGCTGCCCTATGGATGGAGGCGGCCTCGCAATCGATAAAAATAAAACTCCACAAACTGTTTGGCGCAGAGAAGGGAAAATCTATGCGACTCAGCCTGCTAAGCCAGAGAAGGAAATTGGAGAAGGAAGAAATTGTTCGATAGAAATAGTAAACAATAAAAATGTCTACGCCTGGACGGAGAATGGAGTAGTAGTTCTGATGAAGCCTCAAGGCCAAAAGCAGGTATTCGGAAAGGGAAGCCAGCCAATTGTTCAGGCACTCAACAACGAGCAGCTTGTTTGCTTATGGGAAAATGATAATTTAATCCATGCGGCAATCATTGGATTGTAAGCTAATTCCCGGATATCTTATCCGAACTCTATACTTTGCAGCCTTCTATTAACAATCAAACAAGGATTTTTATATCTATTTATTTTACAACCAACACCTGGAAAGTACCTGGAATCATCTGGCGCCTGGCGTTGGGATTCTGTGGATCAGCAGGTGCAAACTCCGCGGTTGGCAAAAATAAAGCGCCCGTATTTTTATCAATTGTGATGGTTCGGGCTCCTGCCTTTGTATTTATAGTTCCCATACTTACAAATTCATTTTCGCTTTTTTCTTTGAAGGCTGAAATAGTTCCATCTCTTCCGTTGGGTACAAAAATTATTTTCTTATCAGCATCAAAAGTAGTTCCGTCAGAGCCTTCGCCTATCGGGAGCTTCGCAATAATTTTTCCGTTAGTGGCATCCATCACAATTAATAGTTTACTATCGGAGCAACCGGAAAATAACCTTTTTGTTTTAGTGTCTATAGCAAGTCCTGAAGGGCCTTCACCGGGTGCCAACGGCCAGCGGGCGATTACTTTAAAAGTTTTTAAATCCACTACCGCTATCTCATTTTTATCTTCAAGGTTTACAAATAATTTTCCTTCGTTATCAGAAACTGCTTCTTCAGGTTTTCCATCTAAAGCAACTGAATCAATTAATAAATTTTTTTCCGGGTCAATGATAGAAAGATTTTTACCGTGGCCATTATTGGTAATAACTTTTTTGGTGTACGGTTCATACATAATCGCATCAGGATTAGCTCCGGTTGGTATTTGAGTTATTATCGCATTTGTTTTTAAATCGAATACCGTCACATTATTTAACCTTCCATTGCTTGTATAACCTCTTCCAAGATCATTATCAAAAGCAATGCCGTGCACACCGGTTGTATTTGGTATATAGCCAATGGAATCGCCGGTATTTGCGTCAAGAATATTTACCTGGGTTCCATGAGAAACGTACACTTTATTATCGTTAACAGCAATATAATCCCATCCACCACCACTCGCAATATGAAATGTTTTCACAACATTATAACCGGTGTTGTCCTGGGCATTTGCAGATAAGATTAAAAGCATTGAAACCACTAATCCGAAAAAATGTTTTGTATTCATTGTTTAAAATTTGAATTAAAGTTCATCTGTAATTCTGAAGAAAATTTGTAGATGGCAGTAAGTTAATGTATTATTTAAACTTCAAATTAATACAATGTTATTTGCTGTCAGGCCGGTTGTTTGTGGGTAACGTGCGTAGCGCAATTCAATCGTGTTAAAAAGGGCAAATTTAAGAAGCCTTTTTTTGGCGTAATTTTTAAGTTTACACCAAAATTTCCCTCACTTCAAAATACCTTCAGATTCATTTTGTAATTTTTCGAAAAATTATAGCATTGAAAATCCTTATTATAGAAGATGAAAAGGAATTGAGCGAAGGTATCGCCACCTATCTCAAAAGTGAAGACTATGTTTGCGAAATAGCTTCGGACTTTAATAAAGCACTTGCAAAAATAGATGTGTATGATTACGATTGTATTCTTCTTGACATAACTATCCCTGGTGGAAGCGGCCTTGCGATATTAAAAGAATTAAAAGCAAACAATAAATTGGATGGCGTGTTAATTGTCTCTGCAAAAAATTCTATCGATGATAAAGTAGCAGGGCTTACATTGGGAGCTGATGATTATCTGGCGAAGCCATTTCATCTTTCTGAATTAAGTGCAAGAATTGCAGCGATTATCAGGAGGAAAAATTTTGAAGGTAACAATGTATTGAAATATGAAAACATAAGCATTGATACCATAGCTAAATCAGTGCTTATAAATAACTATCCAATTGATCTTACAAAAAAAGAATATGAACTCCTGCTCTATTTTATGAGTAATAAAAAGAAAGTAATTTCTAAGAACGCTATAGCTGAACATTTATGGGGAGACGACATGCAGGGAAACAATGATTTTATTTATACTCATATTAAAAATTTAAGAAAAAAATTAGCCGAGGCAGGTAATGCTGATTATATTAAATCGGTGTATGGAATGGGATATAAATTTTCCGTATGATGAAATTGCTGTCTAAATACAACCGGGTAAACATAGCCGCAACAATCGTTGTATTATTAATCAGTGGAGTCCTATACTATTTTTTTATAAAAACTGTATTGATTCATCAGTTAGATAAAAACCTTAAGGTAGAAGAAAATGAAATAACAGATTACATACACGAAAATAATCTTTTACCTGAACCTTCCTATTCCAAAGATGAACAGGAATTTTATATACCTGCAACCAATGAAAAAATAATTCGCAAATTCAGCAGCCTCGAAATATATAATAAAGAGCATCATGAAAATATTTCGTACAGGCAATTGGAATTCCCGGTAACAATAAATGGGAAAATATACAAAGCTGATGTAAGAAAATCGCAGGCAGAAACGGAAGATATTATAAAACTGATATTAAAGATTACCCTCGCAATTGTTTTATTATTACTTGTCACACTTTTTATTATTAACAGGTTTGTATTGAATAAACTCTGGAAGCCTTTTAACTCCACATTACAGCAGATAAAGCAATTCAACGTTTCAGGTGACGATAATGTGCACCTTGAACAAACAAATATTACAGAATTTGCCGAACTTAATGATGCAGTAACCACCATGACAAAAAAAGCAAGCCGCGATTATAAGGAGATAAAAAGTTTTACCGAAAATGCTTCTCACGAAATTCAAACTCCTCTGGCAATTATCAGGTCAAAACTGGAATTGCTGAGTCAATCAGAAAGCCTGAAAGAGGAACAGATGAATGCCATTCAATCTATATCAGAAACAACTAATCGCCTTTCAAAATTAAACCAGTCGCTTATATTGCTTACTAAAATTGATAACCGGCAGTTCAGTGAAACTGAAAGAATAAATATAAGTGTTCTCATACAACAGCACCTTAATAATTATGAAGAACTTTTTTATGCAAAAGAAATAAGTATAACAAAAAATATCGAGGAAAATGTGCTGATGACAATGAATGAAACATTAGCCGGAATATTAATTGTGAACTTATTGACCAATTCCATCAAACATAATGTTGAAGGCGGTTCTGTAACAATTGAACTAACAACAAACCATTTATCAGTTTCAAATACCGGTAAAGAGCTGCATAAAAATCCATCCATTTATTTTGAAAGGTTTCAAAAAGATTCCGCTTCCAACGATTCCATGGGACTTGGTTTATCTATTGTAAAAAAAATATGCGAAACCTATGGATTTAATGTAACCTATAGTTACGAAAACAGGCAGCATATAATTGATGTTAATTTTTTCTAAATTATCCGATTTATAATCAGTTCTTCTAATTATCTCCAAAATGTGTTTCTACATTCGCCGAACTCATATTTTTTAATCATCAAAATATTTCATCTGTCTTTTATTAATTTAGAATAATAATAAAACAATAATGGTATAATGCGCTTAAAAACCCTGCAATGGTCCTTGTTAATTTGTATGATGCCCCTGGGAGCATTTTCACAATCGGATACGCTCATCAACAAGCTGGACAGCCTGAATAAAAAAACGGACAGCGCCGGCGGACAGGTTAATAATATTTCGCCAAAAGCTTACAATGAAAATACCAAAATAACTTTCAACACTTATTTCATTCTTCTTGGAAGTGATTTGAAACAATCATTTACCAAGCCGTTTCATATGACCGGTAAAGACTGGGGAAACGTAGGAAAATTTGCATTAGTAGTAGGAGCAGTTTCACTTGCTGATGAGTCGATTCAAAAGAGCGCCTTACATCTTCGGAACAATAATAACGGCGTTGCCGGTGTAAGTAAATATGTTACGAATTTTGGGGGCATGTATGAAGCATACACGCTGGCGGCGTTAGGCGCCTATGGAATTATTTTTAAAAATGAAAAGATGAAAACAACAACTCTTCTGGCAACCCAGGCCTATATTACAGCAGCAGCAGTTGAAAGTGTTGTAAAACTTTTAACGGGCAGAACAAGGCCTTCTTATTATTCCCCGGGTATTGAAGCAGAGCCTAAGTTTTTTGGGCCTTTTGCTAAAGGTTCTGTTAACTCAGGTCATAAAAAAGTATCCAGTTCCTTTCCTTCAGGGCATACATCAGTTGCTTTTGCAGCAGCAACAGTATATGCGATGGAATATAAAGACAAACCCATCGTACCCATAATTGCCTACAGCGCTGCAACCATGATTGGCCTTAGCAGAATTACAGAAAATAAACATTGGACTACTGATGTGCTGGTTGGTGCTGCATTGGGTTTCTTATCAGGCAAACAGGTAGTTAATAACTATCACCGTTACTCGAAATTAAAAGCCCCTAATCAAAAGAAAAATACCGTAACCTTTAACTTAAATTATTATTCCGGGCATTTTGAGCCTGGATTGGTTTATAAGTTTAGATAATAAGAATTGATGTCCGGTCAAAATATAGAGCAACTGATAGAAAGCCGATACGAGTTTATTATTGGTGCGAGAATTAAAAATGAAAACAGGAAATACAAAAACAAATTTTATCATTGCAATTAAAAAACGGACAAAGCGATGTTATTAACAAAGGAAAGCTGCGGCTCATCACCACTTACTCCGAAAGCAGCGCAAAGAAAGATGCCTACAACAGAGAAAAGGGCATTCGGAAATTAGAAAAGCAAAATAAGGAAAGGAAAGCTCACCAAAGCAAGTATCAATAACAGAGGCTAAATAAATTTTTAGAAATAGAGGGAAACATAAGCCTTTCTTTAAATGCACAGAAAATAAAAACAGACAAACTGTGGGATGGACTGAAGGGTTATAGCCTAATTCTCAGCAAAGTCTCCCTTTAGTGGACGGTGCGTACACAATAAGTTTGATTTATTAACGCAACGTCCACTTCGTGACACGTTGCTGAGAAAAGAGTCAATTTGCAGATTTGAAGGGAGTACCATATATTTAAGCGTGTGCAACTTTGATGATGACGAGAAAGGCGTTGTATAAAATATCTATTTCCAAACAGGGTTACCTTCCATGTATAGAATTTCCTTCGTCAAGAAACTTATCACTTGCATCCTTGCAGGGTTGGTAATTGGTGCATCTGCTCTTCGTATAAGTGTTACTTACTTTAGAACGTGGGGCACTATAAGCAGCTTTTCCATCCTTCCCTTCCTGACGGTAGTAACCGCAGTTGTTTACGCTTTAATATGGCAAGCACGAAAAACAAATAATCCGGCTACACTTGCTTTCTGGCAAGGGCTTATTCGTTACGGGGTTGCATTTGACCTGGCAGAATTCGGATGGGCAAAGATATTTCACCGGCAGTTGGTAATGCCAATGAGTAAACTCGATCTTCCATATAACAGTTTTTCACCTTCGGATTTATTCTGGTATTTTTTTAGTTACTCTTACCTGTTTGGCTGTATCATAGCTGCACTGCAGATAGCGGGGGCCATGCTGCTGCTATTTCACAGAACAAGACTCGTGGGTGTATTTATATTGTTGCCAGTGCTTGCCAACATCCTGCTGATGGATATTTTTTATCATATCGGCTACAGTGTCGTTATCGATGCATCTATCTTGATGGCAGGCATCTTATATTTCCTGGCCATGGAATTTAAGCGCCTGAAGGAGTTTTTCTTTTCGGCAACTAACCGAATGCCCCAACTTCATTTTTCCAAATATGTGAAATGGATTATCCGCCTTTCCATCATTTATATTCCGCTGCTATTAATAGCCATGCATGGCAGTGTAGACAAGTATCCTGATTTAACGGGAAAGTATGAAGTAAAAAAATTAAGGATAAATCAGCAGTTGCTACAAACAAGCAATTGTGCGGACAGCATACTTACAGTGGTTTATTTTGATATTAAAAAAGGTTGTGTATTTCAATTCAACACCCCGGCTAAGAGATGG
>CBIGQT010000125.1:0-7505 GCA_966191655.1 uncultured Ginsengibacter sp. | reverse complement strand
CCACAGCCAATACAGGCGGCGGCATTAAAAGCTTCCTCTGCCTTTGCACGATCAACAGGCAGCGAATTTGCATCAACAGCATTACCGGTATTTACTGAAATAAAACCACCAGCTTCTATAATTCTGTCAAAAGCTTTTCTATCAACCATTAAATCTTTTATAACAGGAAAAGCTTTTGATCTCCATGGTTCCACAACAATGGTATCTCCATCTTTATAAGCACGCATGTGCAGTTGACAAACAGTATTTTTTTGCCACGGTCCATGCGCCCTTCCATCAATGTACATGCTACATGCACCGCAAATTCCTTCACGACAATCGTGGTCGAAAGTGATCGGTTCTTTTCCTTCTTCAATCAATCTTTCATTCAATACATCAAACATTTCCAAAAAAGACATTTCAGAAGAGATGTTTTTTACACCATAAGTCTCAAAACGCCCTTTTGATTGGCTGTTTTTTTGCCGCCAGACCTTCAATGTAATATTCATATAATAATGGTCCATAAGTTGAGATTATTCTATTAAATTATTTATAACTCCTTTGACTTGGATGCGCCACCTCAAAATGCAATTCTTCTTTATGCATCACTTCACCATCACCGGCAAATTCCCATGCAGCAACATAGGTATAATGTTCGTCGTCACGTAAAGCCTCACCTTCTGTTGTTTGGCTTTCTTCCCTGAAATGGCCGCCACAACTCTCTTTGCGGTTGAGAGCATCCATACACATCAATTCGCCCAGTTCAATAAAATCTGCAACCCTACCGGCTTTATCCAGTTCAGGATTCATTTCAAAAATTTCTCCCGGAATTTTTACATTTTCCCAGAATTCTTTTTTCAAAATCTTTATTTCGTCTATTGCCTCCGTTAGTCCTTTTTCATTTCGTGCCATACCGCATTTTTCCCACATAATTTTTCCTAATCGCTTATGAAAGCTTTCAACAGATTCCTTACCCTTTATAGCCATTAGTTTTTCAATTCTTTCTTTAACTGCATTTTAAGCTTCGTCGAAAGCAGGATGTGAGGTAGGAATTGCAGGATTTCTGATTTCATCCGCCATATAACTGCCAAGCGTATACGGAATTACAAAATACCCATCTGCTAATCCCTGCATCAATGCAGAAGCTCCAAGCCTGTTAGCACCGTGGTCGCTAAAGTTAGCTTCTCCTAAAGAATATAAACCAGGAACGGTTGTCATTAATTCATAATCAACCCAAAGGCCACCCATAGTGTAATGCACGGCGGGATAGATGCGCATGGGAACATCATAAGGATTTTCTCCTGTGATCTTTTCATACATTTCAAAAAGATTACCGTATTTATCCGCTATTACTTCTTTACCCAGCTTGATTATATTTTCTTCACTTGAATCTTCTAATCCTCTTTTACTTACTTCTATTTTTCCATAGCGTTTAATGGCATCAGCAAAATCGAGATAGACTGCCATCTTCGTGGTACCGACACCGTAACCTGAATCGCATCTTTCTTTTGCAGCCCTTGACGCAACATCTCTTGGAACAAGGTTTCCAAAAGCCGGGTACCTTTTTTTTTTTTTTTTATTGCGTTCGACGGATTGAATATCAATTGTTTTCTTGTTGTGCGCTTTATTTTTAGTCACCCATATTTTTTCATCATTTCGAAGGCTTTCGCTCATTAAAGTAAGCTTGCTTTGATGATCTCCGGTAACAGGAATACAGGTTGGGTGAATTTGTGTGAAACATGGATTGGCAAAATAGGCACCTTTCTTATGCGATTTCCACGCAGCGGTAACATTACTGCCCATTGCATTGGTGCTTAAATAAAATACATTTCCATAACCACCGGAACAAATAAGAACCGCGTGACCAAAGTATCTTTCCAATTTTCCTGTAACTAAATTTCTTGCAATAATGCCTCTCGCTTTACCGTCAATTACTACCACATCTTGCATTTCATGCCTGGAATACATTGTCACAGTTCCCAAAGCAACTTGTCGTTCTAACGCACTATAAGCGCCTAACAATAATTGCTGGCCTGTTTGCCCGGCGGCATAAAACGTACGCTGTACTTGTGTTCCGCCAAATGAACGGTTACTTAATAAACCACCATATTCACGTGCAAAAGGAACACCCTGCGCCACACACTGGTCAATAATATTTCCACTAACCTGGGCAAGCCTGTACACGTTGGCTTCCCTTGAGCGATAATCGCCGCCTTTTACAGTCTCGTAAAAAAGACGAAAGACCGAATCGCCATCATTCTGGTAATTTTTTGCTGCGTTTATACCTCCCTGTGCTGCAATAGAGTGTGCACGGCGTGGGCTGTCCTGGAAACAAAATGCTTTTACCTTATAACCTAATTCACCCAATGTTGCGGCGGCAGAAGCGCCGGCAAGTCCTGTGCCTATAACAATTACTTCAAGCTTTCTTTTATTGGCAGGGCTTACAAGGTTTACATGATCTTTATAATTAGTCCATTTTTGTTCCAGCTCACCTTCGGGAATTTTTGCGTCTAATGCCATACGTTAGTATTAAATATTTTATACTGAAAAAGATTCAGTTTATCTAAATTTATTGTAACCATCCTGCCATAAATGAAACGGGCATCATGGCAAACAAAATGCAAATAGCAACTGAATAAAAAATGCCAATGCCTTTTATGATGGGGGTCCATCTCCTGTGGTTTATCCCAAAAGTTTGAAAAGCGCTTTGAAAGCCTTGCAATAAATGGAATAAAAGCGATACCAACCCAACCATATATAGTGTAAACCACAGAGGGTTGGTGAATATATTTTTCATCTGTACATAAAGATTCCATTCAGGCCCATGGAAATACATTGCGTTTTTAGTTCCTGCCCAAAACTGATATAAATGCATCACAAGAAATAATAATAGAAAAGTTCCCAGCCAGCCCATATAACGGCTATACCATTTTATTGTGGGAGGATAGTTTTGTTTTGCATAACCAATACCCCTCGCCGCACTATTTTTTCTCCACAATAAAATCCCCTGAATAATGTGAAGAATAAAAACTGCAAACAATCCTATTTCAAGAAAGCGCATAAAAAAATTACGGCTCATAAAATAAGCGGCCTTATTAAATGTGTCTCCGTTATCATTATAAAAAATCATAGCATTTATGGATGCATGTACGATAAGATAAATGATGAGAAAAAGCCCGGTTAAACCCATTAAAAATTTTTTTCCGATCGAAGAAGTGAATAACTGTTTCCAGGTCATAAGTGAGATAGTTATAAAAATTTCAGATGTGCAAAAATACTACAAACGCCCCTAACCCCGAAAGGGGGAAGTGAGAATGCGCAAAATATTTTTTTGCAATATTTATTGTTGTAGTCTATTTCTAATATTTTAAGTTCAGAATATTAAATTCTATTTTATCCTTTTGGATTCATGGGTTTAATCTTCTCAATAGAATGTTATCAATCTGGTTAAAGAGAACGTCAGGTTTCATGGTTCGCCACGGAACAAAACTTAACAGTTCTATATAATTATTCAGGTGTGTTTTTTTAAAATCATGTTGTGTTTGTTCGGGCATGTTTATAGCTACAATCCAGCCCCCATTCTCTTGTACATCTTCAAACCATTCTTCATAATAACTATCATCACTGCTATGAAAGTTTAAAACATTCTCCGTTATTAAAATAAATTTAGTAATACCCTGTCTTTCAAATTCATCAATTACGTCACGTTTCAAACGCATGATATCATTTTCAATCGCATCGTTCCATTCACCCAGTAATTCAATTATTACATACTGCTCCTGGTAATCTGCCATCAACACTTTAAGATATAACGTTGAGCTCCCAAATTCATCCCATTGCGGATGAATATAATAATTGTAAACCGTTTGCGTAAAAGCAAATTCACTGTATTCTCTTCCGTAAAATGGAGAGCGCTCATCATTTTCTGAAGTATATAGATATTGCCAGTTATCGTATGGTTCTATATTCTGCACTAATCAATTTAATATTTGTCATTAAATAAAATTTCATTTGCCTTATGCAAAAATATTACATCTGATGGGTTGTTCATTATTTGCATTTTAAAATAATTAAAATAAAAAAGGCTGTTCAATGAACAGCCTTAGAACTGATTAACTAAATGTATTATTCGACCAACAACTTATCAGAATAAATAGCTTTGCTGGCTGCATCTGTAATTTTTATCATGTACAATCCCCCAGCCTGTTTTCTTTGCAATTGAAGGTTTTCAACCTGGCCGGGTCCTTTTATATAAACAACTTTTGTTTCAATAAGCCTTCCCTGGAGATCGGTGAAATCAATTTTGTACTTACCTGCTGCGTCGCCTTCAAAAGTAATTTTTATTTGCCCGTCTGTCACAGGATTAGGATATATTGTTATCAACCTGTTTCCAATCACCTCCATGTTTCTGAGAGTTGGGGTACCTATACTGCTTAATTTTTCACTTTGGTGTAAAAGATTGCAGCTTGCCAAATCAGACGCATTATATATTTTACCCTGCGTAATTATTTTAGTTGCAGAAAGCTTATTTACATCCACTTTATAGTATCCTTCAAAAGTATTGGCGCTGCTCACAATTACATTTTCATCGTCAATTGCAGCCGCTCCGTTTACTGTAAACGTTCCTGACAAATTACTTATGGTCCCTTTGTAAGTAGCTATTCTTGTTTGCGGGTCTATTAAAAAAACATTTCTGCCTGCGCTAAACAGGTATAATGTTCCGAATGCATCAGCTACTATATCGCCACCCCAACTGCTGCACTTATTATGTATGGAAATGCCATTGTTGGAATCTGCGTCTACAAGGCTGCCCATATCAGTAATAATTGTTTTGCTGCTGGTTGTAAAACGTATGAGATGATTGGCATCATTTGTGAGCGCATAGCCGTTACCGTCAGCGCCTATAGTCATACGCGTTATGTTGAATGATTCATCGTTATAATCAACATTGCTTATCAAAGGTTTTTGAATGGTATAAAAAGAAGGGGTGCCATTACCAGACCTGAGATCGAGCCACATTAACTGACCTGTACGCATAGACGCAAAAAACAATTTATCATGCCTTTTATCATAAGCTGCAGCAGCGCTCATCAACGAAGTAGGTGACGGATTAGTTATTGAAATTGTATTGGCAGAAACGGCAATGTTACTTTGGGTAAGTGCAGCAGGGTTTCCGCTTATTGCCAACTGATCTACTACTCTTTTCGTTTCAGCATCGACAAAGGAAAATTTCGTTTTGCCATTTTCAAAAAGTGTGGCATTAGTATTGCCGGTAGCCATATCAATAACCCTGATATCTGTCCAGTTAAAATTTGCGTTTGATTGTCCTGTTATTGCATAAGCAAGATTGCTTTGCTGAGAGAAACCGTTAAAAAAAAGAGGAGTAAAAAAAGTAAAGAGTAAAAATTTCGATTTCATAGTGCAAGTTTTGATTAACAATAAATGATTGCTCTATAAATTTAAGCAAATTCCAAATATTTTTATAATTATTTATAATTCTCAACAGCCTTTTTTACGCTGCCATATTTTAATAATAACTTTTTTGCTTTATTTTGATCTTTGATGCCGGATTTTTCCATCAACATACGAATTCCCCTGTTGATAACTTTCACATTAGTCAACTGCATATTCACCATTTTGTTGTCTTCCACTCTTCCTAATTGTATCATTGCGGTCGTAGAGATCATATTCAAAACCATCTTTTGTGCCGTACCGCTTTTCATACGGGTGCTGCCGGTTACAAATTCAGGGCCTACAATTACCTCAACCGGAAAATTGACTACTTCGCTTACCGGAGAATCCGGGTTACACGCAATACTTCCGGTTATAATATTATTTTCTTTACATTTTTTCAACGCCCCTATTACGTAAGGCGTTGTTCCGCTGGAAGCAATTCCTATTACAATATCTGCCTCATTCACATTATAAGCTTTAAGATCGTCCCATCCCTGGCCGGAATCGTCTTCAGCATTTTCAATAGCATTTATCAGTGCTTTTTTTCCACCTGCAATAACACCAATTACCAAACCTTGTGGCACACCAAAGGTTGGCGGGCATTCACTCGCATCTAAAATTCCTAACCTGCCACTGGTTCCTGCTCCAATATAAAACAGCCTTCCTCCATCAATCATTTTTTGTGAAATTGCTGTTACCAGTTTCTCAATTTGTGGAAGCGCCTTTTTAACAGCACGAGCAACCCTTGCATCTTCTTTGTTTATATCAGCAATTATTTCAGCAACCGGCATTTTTTCAAGGTGCCTGTAAGAAGAAAGTTGCTCCGTAATTTTTTTAAAAGCCATATCAGGTATTTATGTTCCAAAACTATTACAACAATTTTGAAATTGACATATAATATTTATAAGTCGACAAATTTCAGATGAGCATATATTTTTAAAAAGTAATTTTAAATGTATATGGTTTAAAATCGCAAACAATACCTTCTTTTTATTATTCTGTTTACATTTGAATGAATTCCTAAATAAAATTGTTGTTAAACTTTCATCAACTTTGTTTCATATAACCTCTTATAGTAATTTACAGCCGATATTATCTTACTTAAAAATTACAGGGTTTAAAAAATGAGAAAAACTATACCTCTTGCTTCCATTTTTCTTTTTTCATTTCTTAGCAGCAGAGCACAAAATATTGATTCTACTATTGAAAAATATGCCAATGATTATGGTCAGGAAAAAACATACCTGCATTACGATAAATCGACTTATGCAAGTGGCGAAACCATTTGGTATAAGGCTTACATCATGAATGGCATTTATGCAGCAAATGAAAGCAAGACCTTTTATATTGACATCTCCGACGACAAAGGCAAATTACTTTCTCATAGTGTGCTACCGGTTGTATATGCAAGCGCCGCAGGCCAGTTTGACATCCCTGCTAATTACCCGGGAAAATATGTTCACGTGAAGGCATACACGAAATGGATGCTGAATTTTGACTCTGCCTTTTTATATAACAAAGACATCCGCATTATCTCAGCAAATAACGCTGCTGTCCCAAAAAACGCCATAATTCCTTCTTTACAATTTTTTCCTGAAGGAGGCGATGCTGTTGAAGGCGTAAATAATAAAATTGCCTTTAAAGCCAATGATCAATGGGGAAGACCGATAAAAATAAAAGGGATTGTTTTAAATAATAAAGGCGAAAAAATTGATAGCCTCAGAACCATTCATGATGGAATGGGGTATTTTTTTATATTACCCAAAGCCGGCGAAAGCTTTACCGCTAAGTGGTCCGTAAGCACTCCTTCGGAGAAAGATCAAAAAGGAACAGAACATGTTTCAGACTTACCTGCCATTAAGCAAACCGGCGTGTCAATACAAGTATCCACAGACGGCGACAAAAGAAATTTTATGGTAAATGCACCTCTGGAAGCCGCTACCACGCTTGGAAACATACATTTGATTGGCACCATGAACCAGCACGAAGTGTTTAAACTGACAAAGGATATTTCATCGGGCAGTATTAAAGGCATTATTCCCACAATAGATTTGCCAAGCGGCATTTTAGTC
>CBIGQT010000124.1:0-7545 GCA_966191655.1 uncultured Ginsengibacter sp. | reverse complement strand
TCTTTTCTTCTGAGATGCGGTCGCGATTCGAGACCGCATGCTCTTAACATTTTCAACGTTAACCATTTGCATTGATGCGGTCGCATTTTGCGACCGCATCAATGCCCATTCTTTTGAAGTAAGCCGGAACATAAAGTCTTCAGGAAAACGATCTATATTTCTCTTTACCTGTTCATTTAAAAGTTTGGTTTCTACCTCGTATAATTCAGCTAAATCAAAATCCAGCATCACCTTTTGTTCACGAATAGCATAAATTTTTTTGATGATCTTTTCATCAGCCAAAGCCTGTTCAATATTTTTATTTTCCTTAGCCATATATTTATCTGTACTAAATTTTCTAACTCATCCAATTCACTCCCGCTTCCGGGTTCCATTTAATGGTACTCTTCTTCAACTTCGTCCAAAACTCAATAGAACTTTTTCCGGTTATATCTCCTACTCCAAATTTACTTTCATTCCATCCTCCAAAGGAAAATGGTTCTCTCGGAACAGGAACACCAACGTTCACACCAATCATTCCGGCACTTGCTTTATCAATAATGTAGCGTGCCATCCCGCCATTTTGTGTAAACACACTTGCAGCATTTCCATAAGGGTTTGCATTTTCAATTGCCAATGCTTCATCAACATTTTTTGCCCGCATAATGCTAATTACCGGGCCAAAAATTTCCTCAGTAGCGACAGACATTTCAGGCTTTACATAATCAATTACCGTTGGGCCAACATACGATCCATTTTCTTTTCCTTCCACTTTTGTATTTCTTCCATCTACCAAAATTTTTGCACCTTGTTCTTCAGCTTCAGTTATATATTTTTCAATTCTGTCTTTTGATTGTTTATTAATAACTGCACCCAAATTTTTACCAGGAATAATCTTCATTGCTTCATCACATATCTTATCTATAATGGCATCAACGTCACCCACGCCTACCATGGCACTTGCTGCCATACAACGCTGGCCGGCACAGCCGCTCATGCTTGCCGCAACATTCTGCGCCGTCATTTCGGGAATAGCATCAGGCAAAACCATGAGGTGATTTTTTGCACCGCCTAACGCCAGGCATCTTTTATAATTATGTGTTGCTCTTTGGTAAACAAGCTTTGCAATTTTTGTGGAACCAACAAATGACACCGCTTCAATACCCGGGTGATCGCAAATAGCTTCAACAATTTCTGCATCACCATTTACTATATTAAAAACACCATCAGGCAAGCCGGCTTCTTTTAATAAGGCTGCTAATTTTCCCGCACTCAACGGAACTTTTTCCGAAGGTTTTAAAATCATACAATTACCCAGAGCAATGGCATTCGGTAACGTCCAGTTGGGAACCATGCTGGGGAAATTAAAGGGCACTATTGAGGCAATAACGCCCACGGGTACATGCTCTTCGCGACATTCAACACCATGGCTAACTTCCAGTACTTCTCCTGCAACCAACTGGGGCAGCGAACATGCAAACTCAGCGAGTTCAATGCATTTTTCAATTTCAGCAATCGCTTCACTTAAGGTCTTTCCATTCTCTTCAGAACACAGTTCAGCAAGGTTTTGGAGATTTTTCTCCAACAGATTTCTATAACGAAAAAACACCTGCACTCTTTCTTTAACAGGTATTTTGCTCCATGAAAGAAAAGCCTTTTTTGCGGCAAATACGGCATCGTTCAAATCGCCGGCTGACGACATGCAAACTCTGGAAAGTAATTTGCCATCTATTGGCGATATTATTTCTAAAAATTTTTGAGAATTGGAATCTGTAAATTTACCATTGATAAAATTTTTAACAGGAGCATACTTCATACTTCATTGATTAAATTGTGAATGGATATTCATACGAATTGAAAGTACCAGGTTCGTGAATTGCTATGAATGTATTGTAAATTTATTTCTTATTGAAACAACTACATTTTTTTATAAGTTTTTATTTATAATATGCTAAACCGCAACTTCATTTTCGTACTATTTTTTTTCGCAAAATTTCATTCTTTTGAAGGGTGTAGTTCTAATACAAACAAAGTTACTTTTCCCTGCAAAGAATATGACCTTACTCAGCCCAAAATTTTGAAGCTTGGAGATGCGCTTGCAGAAATTTCCGGTATCTCGTTTTACGCTAAAGACAGCAGTGTGTTTGCCATATCAGATGATAAAGGGAGCCTCTATAAAATTTATCTTAATAAAAATTTTCTTACGGAAAAATGGAAATTTGATAAAACCCACGATTTTGAAGAAGTACAACTTTACGATAATACTTTTTATGTTCTGCAAAGTAATGGCGATATCGTAACCCTAAATTTTTCTGACCGTGGAGATACGCTTTTCAACAGGAAAAGTAAATTTCCCGGCAGTGATAAAAAGAAAAATGAATTTGAATCTATATATTATGATGATTTTTATCATGGATTAATTATGATTTGTAAGGATTGTGAAGATGATAAAAAAAGTTCTGTATCAGCCTGGACATTCGATCCTTCCAACGACTCTTACACTCCTTCGCAATTTTCCATTAACGTTAAAACAATAGCGCAAAAATTAGGGGTAGGAAAATTAAAATTAAAACCTTCCGCAGCGGCTGTTAATCCTTTAACAAAAGATGTTTGGGTTCTTGCATCGGTCAATCAATTGCTGATAGTAACGGATAAAAAAGGTAATACCAAAGATGTTTACACGTTAGACCCTGTAATTTTTACTCAGCCTGAGGGGATTGCATTTACACCGTGGGGAGACTTACTTATTTCCAATGAAGCAGGTGATAAATATGCAACAGCTACTTTATTAATTTTTAAGCCCAAAAAGAGAAACTAATGCAAAAAAGTATAGCTTTTATTTTTTTGCTTATAGCCATCAATACATGTTACTCTCAAAGTGACTCCATTCAATCGAGGATAATACTTATTGGCGATGCCGGCGAATTAAATTTTGGAAGAGAACCGGTTGTGGATGCTGCACGCGACCTTATTACCCTGGATAAAAAAACGCTGGTTATCTATCTTGGAGACAATATATACGATGTTGGCTTGCCCGATGATAATGCTCCGGGATATGCCGCAGCAAGGGCAGTAATTGATTCGCAAATAAATATTGTAAAAGGTACAGATGCCCGGGTAGTTTTTATACCAGGTAACCATGACTGGAACAACGAAGCCACAGACGGTTTTGCTAAAGTGATCCGACAGGGAAATTATATTAACTCGCAGGGAAAAAATATTCATTTTCTTCCTGTTGACGGATGCCCCGGGCCAGCGGAATTTCCTATAAATGATAATTTAGTATTGATCGTTTTTGACAGTCAATGGTTTATTCGCACACAAAATGAAAAACCCGGAATTGAATCTGATTGCCCTTATAAAACACCCGAAGAATTTTATAGTGAACTGAATGATGTATTAAACAGGAACTCGAAAAAGCTGGTTATTTTAGCCGATCATCATACATTGAGAAGTTACGGAATACATGGCGGATATTTTCCTTTAAAGACGCACATTTTTCCTTTTACAGATATGAAGCCCAATCTATGGATCCCTTTACCTGTCATTGGTTCTGTGTATCCTATTGCGAGAGGTGTTTTCGGCACACCTGAAGATCTTCATTACCCTGCGTATGCCAATATGATTAATGATGTGGAGAAAATTGCTAAACAACATTCCAATATAATTTTTGTGGCTGGCCATGAACATACTTTACAACTTATAAAAGACAGCACTTTTTATTATATAACCAGCGGCGCAGGATCTAAAAGTACCCGCGTAAGCTCCGGGAAAAATACGGTATATGAAGCGCAGTCATTAGGGTTCGCTTCTTTAGAAATTTCAACAAATAAAAATGTTCATGTCGATTTTTATACTGTAACCGAAGATTCCGTAAAGCATAGTTTTTCAAAAAATCTTTTCAACTTTTTTTTATTTTTATTTGAGCTTTCTGATTCAACAGCAACTCCCGAAGCTGTTCCGGTTGTAAGCTTTAAAGATAGTGTAGCCGTTGCCGTTAATTCTCATTACCAGAACGTTTCTTCCATGCATAAATTAATTGGCGGTAAAAATTACCGGAAAGAATGGGGAACGCCTGTAAATCTAAAAGTTTTTAAGATTAATAAGGAAAACGGTGGCTATAAAATTGCAGGCCTCGAGGGAGGTCAATCCCAATCGCTGAGGCTCCTCGACAAAAATGGTCACGCATGGATTTTACAAACAATTGATAAACAACCGGTGGGTACTTTCGCCGAAGCGTTAAAACCATTCATTCCAAAAAACATGATGCAGGATATGATATCGGCAGAACATCCTTACGGCCCATTGATAGTACCTGGCCTTGCAGACGCAGCCGAAATAGTTCATGCAGAGCCTGAATATTATTTTGTTCCGGACGATCCGGCACTTGGTTTTTACCGGGCTGTTTTTGCAAATAAAATATGCCTGCTTGAAATTTTTGATCCCACCTCCGACGAAACAAAAACTTTGAGTACTGCTAAAGTTGTTGATAAACTTATTAGTGACAGTAAGAATCATATAGACCAGGAAGCCGTATTACGGGCACGCCTACTCGACATGATGGTGGGTGACTGGGACAGGCACTTTGATCAATGGAGGTTCGGCACAAGCGATACGGGTATTGGCAAATTATATTACCCCATACCAAGAGACAGAAACCAGGCATTTTATTATTCTGACGGGATATTTATAAAAGGAGCGAGTATTGCTGCGTTGCCTTATCTGGAGGGGTTTCGAAAAACTTTTACTAGTATAAAATGGTTCAATTGGGAAGAAAGATCTTTTGACAGGGCTTTTATGAATAACCTTGATGAGAATACATGGAGGAAGACGATAAAGAAATTTCAGCAACAGGAAAATGATACAGTTATCAGCGAAGCACTACAAAATTTACCTAAAGAAATATACAATTTAGATGAAAAAAAAATTGCTGCTAAATTAAAAAACCGCAGAAATCTTTTTTTAAAAGATGGATTAAAATATTATCGCTTTTTATCTAAGGAAGTAAATGTTGTTGGCAGTAATAAAAACGAATACTTTAAAGTTTTTAATAAAGGAGACAGCCTCGAAATAACGGCATATAAACGAAAGCAAAATACAGACTCAGCGGGTGTGATGTTTGATCGTATTTTTGACTCTAAAACTACGAAACGTATAAATCTTTATGGACTTAATGGTGATGATATTTTTGAAATTGATTCAACTGCTGATTCAAAAATTAAATTAAGAATTATTGGCGGAAAGGGCCGTGACACTTTTAGCATTAAGGGAAAAGTAAAAAATGTAATTTATGATTTTAAAGCTGACAGTAATTTTATTGAATATAGCAGTGAGACAAAGAACAAAATATCCAATGACGTTAATGCCAACTTTTATGATATCACCGGTTTCAATTATAATACATACAGATTACCATTATTAAACCTGGCATACAATAAGGAAGATCAATTTCTTATTGGCCTCGGATACTCTTTAAAAACTTACGGTTTCAGAAAAAATCCATATTCAACCTTTCAAAAGCTTACATCAGTGTATAGCTTTAGCTCCGGAAAATTCCAGCTGAATTATGACGGCGAGTTTAATCACGTAATTGGCAAATATGATATTGTGGCCAATGCAGCTTTATTCAATTCTGTTTTAAGTAATTATTTTGGGCCTGGAAATGAAACCAAAAAAGATAGCAGTAAAAATTACGATTTTTATAATGTGCGTTATAACTATTTATCAGGGGAACTCTTGCTGCGTAAACGCATTCACAATCTATTAGAATTTAACTTTGGTCCTGCTTATTATCACTACTGGAATCATTACAGTGACAATAAAAATAAAATACTTTCTCAACCATCGCTTGTTGGCCTTGATTCAACAGATGTATATACCAATAAATCTTATATGGGCGGCAACGCATCCATTATAGTACATAATATAACCGGCGATCTGTTGCCAACCCGTGGCGTATATTGGAAAACTGAATTCTCATCTTTATTCGGAATAAATAAAAACAGCAGGCAGATTACAAAGTTTACTTCAGATATGACTGTGTATGCAAGTTTTAGCGACCCCACAAAACTGGTTACAGTACTGCGTTTTGGCTATGGACATATTTTTAGTGAAAATTATGAATATTTCCAGGCCCTTACTTTAGGAAGCAATAATTATTTAAGAGGGTTCAGGAAAGACAGGTTTTCCGGCAAATCTTTATTCTATCAATCTGTTGAATTTAGATACAAATTATTTGAGTCGAATTCTTATATTGTACCCGGGGCAGTTGGATTAATCGCATTTAATGATTTGGGAAGAGTTTGGGTACCTGATGAAATTTCGCGTAAATGGCATGATTCTTTTGGTGGCGGATTTTATTATTCACCCTATAACTTCGCTCTTATTTCTGCTACCATAGCGTTTTCAGGCGAGGGAAGTCTTTATAATTTTTCAATTGGAACAAAATTTAATATAACCTATTAATTATGGATAAACTTTATAAAAAGATTGAAGAATATGTAACGGGGTTTTTTGAACAAATGCAGACCCCGGAGCTTGCATTTCACAACCTCGAACATACTCAAAATGTTGTAAAGCACACCCGGGAAATAGCAGGTCATTATAATGTTTCAGAAAATGAGATGCTTATTCTTTTTACCGCTGCATGGTTTCATGATACGGGCCATCTTGTTACGGACCCTTCCAAACATGAGGTAATGAGCGTAGAAATAATGAAGAAATTTATGAAGCAACATTTGGATGATGAAAAAACCATTGACACTGTTGAAGAATGCATAATGGCTACGAAAGTTCCAAGAAATCCAAAAAATTTATTAGAAGAAATAATTTGCGATGCTGATACTTATCATCTCGGAACCAAAGATTTTAAGGTAACGAACAGAAATTTTTTTGAAGAATCTAAGCTCAGATTGGGAGAAACAGATCCTGTAAAATTTAATGAGGACACTATAAAAATGCTGGAAGCTCACCGGTTTTATACCAGCTATTGCAAAGAACTACTCAATAAAAGAAAAAATAAAAATTTGAATAAGCTAAAAGAAAAAGAAATGGAACTTGAAAAAGACCGGCAGCCAAAAATTGCTTCTTTATCGGGGGTGGAGAAAGATAAAAGCGGCCTCATGAGTAAAGGCATACAAACCATGCTGCGCCTTACTTCAGAGAATCATTTAAAGCTTAGTGATATGGCCGATCATAAAGCCAACATCCTTATCTCGGTTAATTCAATTATTATTTCCGTTATATTAAGTGTGCTGCTTCGCAAATTGCAGGAAGATGCCTATTTAACCATACCTACAATAATTTTTCTTTTAGTTGCCGTTACTACTATTGTCATATCAATACTGGCCACCCGGCCCAAAATAAGTGGTGGCAAATTTACCCTTGAAGATATAAAGCAAAAAAAAACCAATCTTTTATTTTTTGGAAATTTTTACGGAGCCACTTACGATCAATACAATGAAGCCATGCGGGAAATGATGCTTGATACCGATTATTTGTATGGCTCCCTCATAAAAGATATTTATTATCTGGGTGTGGTGCTGGGGCGTAAGTATAAGCTCATTC